>CAZBYM010000348.1:0-4878 GCA_964495745.1 uncultured Chryseobacterium sp.
CGAAGGTTTGCGTTTTGAAATTTCGTCACTGCTTCCGAACCGCCATGTGAAATTGAGCATAAGTACAAGAGATTCTCTTTTTCGTCCACCTTCGAACGAATAGTTTTCACGGTAATTTTTGAATTGGAATTCCCGTGTATTAAGAATATCAGTAACGTTCGCACTCAATTGCCCTTTTCCTTTGAAAACTTCTTGTCGAATTCCGAAATCAATTCCGCCCATCATCCAGAATTGTCCAAGTGGACCAATGAAAGGAGAAAAGTACATTCCGGAAAGTTGAATTGTCGTTGACTTGAGAATCTTGTAAGATGAAGACACTCGGGCATTGTAGTGAAATGCTTCACTTTGCAAAGCAGGATCGATATTGTCGCCATTGACCATGTTATAATAAGCAGATCCGCTAATCATGACATTCCCTTTTTTTCCGAATGGAACACGCAAAACCAGTTCAGTCCCGATGTTGTCAGATGAAGTATAATTTTGCGGACGAATGATCGCGAGTCCGGTTTCAAAATCGTAGAAACGCGCGTGAGAAATTACGTTCTCACTGTGTCGATAGTACAATGTAGTTGACCAACTGTATTTGGATCTGGTTTGTGATATTGTAAAATCGAATGAGTTAATATATTCCGGTTGCAGAAACGGATTTCCGCTTCGAAGATTAATCGAATCGCTGTAATCGATGAACGGGTTCAACTGCTGATTTTGCGGACGGTTGAGTCGACGTCCATAACTCAATTGCATCTCGGTGTAATCTCCTGCCGTGTACCGGACAGCTACACTTGGAAAAATATTCAGATAGCTGTTGGTGAACGAAGAATCAAGAGCGCTGGATGAGCCCGCAAGATCAGTGTATTCTGCGCGCACACCACCAAGGAAATCCCATTTGCCACGATGCATATTTGCCTGAACATATGCAGCACCTACATTTTCGGTGAAAGCAAAAAGATTAGCAAATCGGATATCAGAAGAATAAACAGAGCTCGCATAGTTGTATTGATAACCGCTTTGTTCATTATTGTATTTCCGAAGAGAATATTTTATGCCGGTTTCAATCTTAAAAGAATCACTCACAGGATGAGAGTAATCTGCTTGCGCTGTAGTGCTATAAAACTCATTATTCGCTTTGTTTAATTGGTAAGGAGAGCTTTCATAACCATAGGCGTCGAGACGAAATGCGTTGTAAATACTTCTTTGATTGGTGGAGAATGAGGCTGCCGAAGTAAATGTTCTGCGACTTCCTGGAAATGCCTTCTTGAAATCAAGAGAAGCGTCGATCGTGTGAACTTTATCGGTGCCATCTTGCTTTCTTCCAAATGTGCTCGTAACGTTGTCGACTGAATCAAGAAACGCATAGTTTGTGCTATCCGCTTTTATTTCATTCTTCCAGGCGTAACCACCGGAAAGAGAAAGCGAATTATAAGGATTGAAGTAAATGTCAGTGCCAATTCGCGCGCTGTGAAAAACATTCGATTGCATACTACCGCTTCTGGAGTTGAATGAAAACGTTGTATCGGGTGAATCATTGAATTGCTCTCCGTATCCTGTACCCCATCGATCTTCATATCTGTAATTGTAACTTCCGAAGAAATTTGCTTTATCAGTTCTCGCGTTGATGTTGATTCCGCCATTGTATTTATTACCTGTTCCAACACTTCCGTTAATGGATCCGTTATAGCCTTTACCTTTTTCTTTCTTTGTAATGATGTTAATTATTCCAGCCATTCCCTGAGCGTCATATTTTGCAGAAGGATTTGTGATAATTTCAATTCGCTCAATCATGCTTGCAGGAATCTGTTGTAAAGCCGCAGTGCGATCCTCGCCCGTAATTCCTGAAGGTTTTCCGTCAATGAGAATCGTTACATTCTCTGACCCACGAAGACTAACTTTTCCATCAACATCAACAGTTACGGAAGGAATATTTGTTAGAACATCGGTAGCAGTTCCTCCTGCATTGGTAATATTCTGATCGACGTCGTATATTTTTTTATCAATGCTATTGGTGTAGTCGCTGCGTTCTTCGGTAATTTCTACCATTCCTAACTGATTGGTCACTGTAGAAATGCGAATCGATCCAGCGTCATACTGCGCAGAAGAACCGGAGATTGTAAACGGATTCGAATACCATGTACGATAACCCATGAAGGAAATTCGGATTTGGAAATTTCCAGCAGCAAGTTTGGTAATTGAGAACGAACCATCTTTGCCTGTAACTCCTCCACCAACAACAGTTGAGTCGGCCGACTTAATAATAACTACTGAAGCATATTCAACACTTTGGCCTGTGCTGCTATCAGAAACAATTCCGATGACGGTTCCGATTGGTGAAGGTCCTGCTCCGCCATGAGGTTGTGCCAAAAGTTCAGCTGATTGAATCAGGACAAAAGCCGCTGCGAAAAGAAGTGAAATATATTTCATCGCATCAAAGATACGTTGAGGTCGCAGCTTCGGAATAGAAATCGACGAAGAACAGTGGGGAAACGACGAGAACGTTAGTATTTAGTTCTGGCGGTAGGGAGTAATCAATTCAAAACGCGGAATCGCAACTTTGAAATAGGTGTCATCAGAAACACTTTTGAATAAATATGTGCCATGCATGCTTCCGATTTCGGAGGTTAGATTACACGCTGATTCATATTCATAGGTTTCACCGGAATGAAGTATCGGTTGCTGGCCAACAACTCCTTCACCTTCTACTTCCTGCTTCGGAGTTGCTGAATCAAAAATCATCCAATGGCGGCGCATCAATTGCACCGTATGGTTTGAAGTATTCTCGATACGAATCTTGTATGAAAAAAAGAAATGGCGGCTCTCAGGACGGGAATACAATTCCTGATAACTGAAAGTTACGCTGATTCTGATTCCTTTTGTAATTCGAGTTACCATCATGTCTTCTGCAAGTTTAGAGCAGTACTTGCTCAAAAGCAATTTCCAGACACAAAGATTGTCAACAATTGAACCTTGAAATCATTGGAACTTGCAGTTTTTAACAAAAGTTCGACGATTGGCTGGAAATTGACGGTGAAAATTGTCAGCGTAGGCGGGAGTTCAGGCGTTTTACGGCGACCAGCTCGTCGGTTCTTGCGCCAACTTTCCGGAAATAGATAAGAATCCAGTAGTCGTTCTCCGTTTCCTGATTCATTCCTTCAGCCACGTAATCGTCTGCAGCTGTTTCTTTATCCTTAAGAAAAACATATTCGTAGTTGTAATACCCTTGTTTCAAATACAACTTTGCTTCGTACCCGCGTTTTTCTTTGTTGTACGTCATTTTGTTCTTTGACGTGCATTGCCAATCTGATAAAGCGCCAAAGACATATAAATTACCTTCAGTAACGGGCAGATCCCACGGCATGAAAAAATGAACCCAGCAATATTCTGCTTCGAGTTCGCTATCGTTGCTGTCTTGTGTGCGAACGTAAAACTTGCCATTGATATCGGCATTGTTCATGTATCGTTTGTACGTTCTTCTTTCGTCCGAAAGTAAAAACACATTGTATCCGCTGCTGTCTTTGGAAATTGTTTCTACACGTTCAGTATTTAATCGTAACGTTCTCGTGTCGAACCAACGGAATTCTTTTCCTCCCTTGAATACATTCACATCTTCGAAATCGTAACGCAGCTCCTGGTTCATTGCAAACTGCGGTTGCAATCCAACAATGGCATTATCCCATCTTCCATTTTGCAGGATGACAGGATAAATTTCCTGAAATGGATTCGTTATTTCGGTTGTGGTATATGTAACAGTAAAATCAACTTCCTGCTTGTAATTTCTGTCGGCCACAATTGTGGACGCGTGAACATCTCCAGTGAGATTGACTTTATTACCGTAAATCATGAACCTTCGTGTAAGGATCAATTTTTCCGGATCATTGTCCTGATATACTTTTAGTAAATAGTTGCCCGAAAGCAGGAGCTTGAATTGATCATTGGGAAACTGTGATTCGTAATGCGTGTATCGCTGAATTGTGTTTCTGGAGAAACTGTAACTGGAAATCTGTTGTTCCGGAAATCCATCAATGAAATCACCAACGCTTGCATTTGAAGGTTCCCATTCGGCTGAGCAATGAATAACAGTGTACCAAAGTGATTTGTAATCTCCTTCGAGATCATCGAAAGAAAGAAAGAGCTTTTCTTCGGAATTCAACATGATTATCGGCGGCAACATTGAGGCAACATCCGGACTTAAAATTACCGTTGCGATTGTAGGAATGTATGCGCGATCATCATACCTCAGCGTATTCTCAGCGTAATACTCGATTGTGGAATCCGGCAAATGCTTCGCATATACTGCCTGTGTTGTGAACAGACCAATAAAAAGAATCAGAGCTGATTTTGCTTTCATAATCCGGGTAAAGATCGGCAAGAATTATGCCTGTTCCAACGCGAAGACAATTTGGTAAGCATCATTCGTCAATTAGACGTGAAATTATCGAATGGGTTGGCTTTGGTTCATGAAATTGGTGATCAATTTCCATTGATTAATGTTCCTGAGCCCGTAATGAGACCTGGGACAACATTTGGAGGGTTTCCAAAGTAGATGATATTGCCTGTGCTCGTCAAACTGTAATTCAATGTTTGGCTCACGCGAACTTTACAATCGCTTTGTGATCCGTTTTCAACTTCTGCATATGCGGTGTTTACATCGCTGGCGTCTACATTGCCTAAACCGGAGTTCCAGATTTTCAATTGATCAGTTTGACCACGCAGACGAAGATGAGTTCCATCGGGATTATTCCAATAGTAGAATACGTTACAACCTAACTCAAGATCTGCATCTGTGAATCGTGTTGCTACGACCAGACCGATTTCATAGCCGGTTAAAGCATTGGTGGTGCGAATGGAGCAGTCATCGAAGACATTAATTCGTTTGAGCGTGTC
>CAZBYM010000349.1:0-4873 GCA_964495745.1 uncultured Chryseobacterium sp.
CGGTTCCCCCTGCGGGGGTTAGGGGGCGTGGGGAGAGTGCGCGGAACTATTTCCTATCTTCAACCAATGAAAGAGATCACTTTCCTGCGCCAGAATCACCAGCGATGGATGGAGTTCGAAAACCTGCTCAACACAGGTGATTTTAAGGACCCGGATGCGCTCGCAGATTTGTTCGTGCGCATTACAGATGATCTTTCATGGGCACGGACTTTCTATCCGGGATCGAACACGGAAAAATATCTAAACGATTTAGCCGCTCGAATTCATCAGGAGATTTATAAGAACAAAAAAGAGAAACGTTCACGCTTGTTGACTTTCTGGTCGCGCGAATTTCCGTTGCTTATGCGCGGACAGCAAATGAATTTGTACATCGCGTTATTAATTTTTGTCCTCTCTGTATGGATTGGAGTAATATCGGCAGCGAATGATTCTGGTTTTGTGCGATTAATTCTTGGTGATGGTTACGTCGACATGACACTGGACAACATCAAAAACGGAGATCCTCTCGGTGTTTACAAATCAGAAAATCATTTCGCAATGTTTTTCATGATCGCTTTGAATAATTCTATGGTGGCAATCGTGTGCATCATGGTTGGACTTCTTCATTGGTTGGGCGTGGGATTCATGATGTTCAGAAACGGAGTGATGCTTGGCGCCTTCATGTATTTTCTTTCTGCAGAAGGATACATGGAGGAAGCGTTTCTCACTGTTTGGATTCACGGTGTAATCGAAATATGGTGTATAGTAGTAGCGGGAGCTGGTGGAATTGCGCTGGGGAATTCACTTTGGTTTCCTGGAGCGTGGCCGCGTGGCGCAGCATTTGCAAAGGGTGCACGCGATGCACTAAAAATTGCAATCGGATTAATTCCGTTTTTCTTTCTCGCTGCATTCTTTGAAGGATTTGTAACCCGTTTCACTCAAATGAGTGATGGCGGAAGATTGTCGATTATTTTGGGATCGCTTGTTTTTGTCCTGTGGTATTTTGTCGGATTTCCTTTTGTTCTTAGTGCAAATGAAAACAAAAAGGATTCGGTGATGGTGGCACACAACATTTTTACAAAAGTGATTACGTGGTTTGCAATATTTATCACGTCTCCGATTTCGCCAATCATTTTATATTTTATCAAGGTAAATGATAATGGAAAGCGGATTTCAGTAATTGAATACCTCACTGAAGTAAGAGAGGTGAATCCGATTACTCTTTCGAGAATATTAATGGGCATGTTGTTGATCTTGCTCCCTTCAATAGCATTTCTGATGCAGCTGATTACAAATACATCGCCGGATGCAGCAACGTATGTTTTGTTCGTACTGTGTTATCTCGGTGGATTGGCAATGATTGTTTGGGCGGCCTACATGATTAATAAGTTTGAAGAAAGTGATTTGAAAATCGACCGGTCGAGTAGAGTGAAAGAATCTGTTTATGAGTCAAAGGGAACTTCCATTAAAGTTTGAGCAGATAAGAACCTTTGGTAAGGTGTTCTCTGATACGCGAAAGTTGATCCGGGAAAACTTTGTTGTGTTTTTCAAATCGATATTATTTCTGGTTGGCCCCATAGCATTGTTCACTTGTACAATGCACACATTTTACCAGGGAAATATTATCGGTAATGATGATTTTGATTGGTCGAAGATGGGCTCGTACGTCGCGTCGCGCACAATTTTCAATCAGCTTCGATGGCTGATAAACGGACTTGTAACGGCAATGGTGGTAAGTCATTTCATTAAGGTTTACAAGGAAAAAGGTCCGGGAAAATTTGATGTGAACGACATTACGAAATCGTTGTTCAAAGATTTTGGCGGTTCTATTCTTACACTAATTTTGGTTTTCGTGATGGTGTCGCTGTTAAGTATTGTAGTAGGCGCACTGATTTATGGAGTTGCGGAACTTTCGATGGGAGCGGGAGTATTTTTGTTGATCGTTGGTTACATCGGATATTTTCTCATCCGCTTTCCATTCTGGTATTTCATGTACTCCATATTTTTTGCGAGACATGCTGATAAAGAAAAGAGAAATCCACTTGAAGGATTGCAATTGTCCGCCAAAGTATTGAGTGGGAGCTGGTGGCTCACCTGGGTTGTGTTCTTCTGCATGTGGGCGTTGCTTTCGGTGTTGGGCAGCGTAATTTCACTTCCTGCAGAAATTCTAGCGATGATTGCGCAGCTTTCCGCATTTGATCCGACAGAGAATTCAGATGTTGATTGGGTGCTCGTTCAAAATATTCTGACTTCGCTTGGAGAATTTGCACGCACATTAATTTATTCAGTATTCTCTGCAGCAATTGCTTTGCACTTTTACAGCTTGAAGGAAAAGAAAGATGGCAAGGGCACTATGGAAATGCTCGATCAGATTGGAAAGAACAAAGATGACGATGGAATTGAACTTACATATTAATCGCTCTTTTCGGAGAGTGATTGTTTCACTTCTGCTTGTGGCAGGAGGTGTAAGTTCGCTGTTTGCTGTCAATGATTCTACGCTTACAAGGAATGACACTTCTACGATTATTTTGCGTGAACCTAACACCGCCGAGCAGGAAAAAATATTCGGTGATGATGAGTGGAAATACATAACTGAAGCTCCAACTCCAGATGGAGAGAAATCCTGGTTCGATCGACTGCTGGATAATTTGCTCGAGAGTTTATTGGATGATCTTACTGATCAATCAAGTTCAAGATCGAGCGGATCAAATTTCAATGGATGGACGATATTTTTCATGATTGTGGGAGCTGCTCTCATCATCTTCTTTGTTCTCAAGGCAACAGGAACCGGAGGTAATCTGATGTTCAAGGGAAAATCCAAAAGAAAGGCTGATGTTGATGCGACTCTTGAGGATGTTGACATTCACGCAATAAATTATGAAACGGATATTGCTTTGGCAAAATCAAAAAACGATTATCGACTTGCCGTGCGATTATGGTTTTTACGTTCGTTGAAAGAAATGACTGATCTGGGATTGATCAATTGGAAAATTGACAAGACCAATTCTGACTATTATTACGAGTTAAGTGGCAATGATCTACAGCGGCCATTCGGGTCGGTGAGTCTGTTGTACGATTACGTATGGTATGGCGATTTTGAAATTGATTCGAAGAAATACAATGAAGCTGAATCAGAGCTGAACGATTATTATGTAAAAGTGAAGCAAACTCCGGCGAAGGAATGAAAAAGAGTCTTCCATATCTTATTCTTCTCATTGGAGTAATGGTCCTCATCGGATACATTTCGCAGCGGCATGCCGGGCGCAGAATCAATTGGGAGCCGAACTACAGAATGGATTCGAGAGTTCCATTTGGTTGCTATCTCACGGACAAGTACATTGAAAGTACAATGTCGATCAAGCCGGAATATGTTGATCAGACGATTTACACTATTCTTCGCGACACTACATTTACAGAGCACAATTACGTAATCATCAATGAAAAATTTCAGCCAAGTGCGCTTGATGTAATTGAACTCTGCAGATTTGTGAATGACGGAAACACCGTATTTATTTCCGCTGGAGATTTCGGACTACTCGGCGATTCGCTAAAAGTGTATGTCAGCGATCCAATGATGATGCATATGCAGGAGGATTCGACGAAAACATTGAATACCGCGATCTCCTATAATTCCGATAGTGTGAGAATGAATCTTGTTAACCCTGCGTTGAAACTGAACGAAGCGGCGGTTTACGACAAGTCTTGGATATCCTATGTGTTTCACAAACTGAATTCGGCAGACGTTACTATTCTTGGGATAGAAGCAAGTGGTTACACGAATTTTATAAATTACAAATTCGGCGAAGGCCAATTCATTTTTCACTGTATGCCCGAAGCGTTTTGTAACTATTATGCCGGAAAGCGCAACAACGCGAAGTACCTTTTTGGTGCTTTAAGTTATTTGCCAGATCAGCCAACATTCATTGACAGAAACTACAAAATCGGGAAGATTGCCAATAACGAAGATTCGCGGAGGTATATTTTGTCACAACCTGCTTTACGCCTCGCGTATTACATCATTATTGTTGCAGGAATTGTTGCCTTGCTTTTTGCAGGAAAAAGAAAACAGCGTCCGGTGGCGATTTTGCCGGCAGTGAGAAATACCACGCTTGATTTCGTTGAACAAGTTGGAGCTTTGTATTATAAGCAGAGCGATCACTCAAATATTGTGAACAAGAAAATAAATTACTTCCTCGAATCTGTCCGTTCGAGATTTTTCGTAACCACAATTCAGATTGATGATCGACTCGTTGAACGTGTTACGGCATTATCGGGAGTTCCGCTTCAACAGGTTCAACATTTGTTTCATACGATCAAGACTTTGCGATACGTTAACAATCATACATCAAAAGAATTGAAAACACTCGTGACTTTAATCCGCGAGTTTAATCAACGAAGTAAACGATAAACAATATAGCACCATGACAGATTCAACCAATTCACACTTCGAGAATCGTATTGATCTTGCTGAACTGCAGAAGGCCGTTCACGATGTTCGTACTGAAATCGGAAAAGTAATCGTAGGGCAGGAGCAGACCGTAGATTTGCTTATTGCCGCATTACTTTCCGACGGGCACGTACTTCTCGAAGGAGTTCCGGGCGTTGCAAAAACGCTCACTGCAAAATTGCTGGCGCGCACAGTGTCGGTGAAATTCTCTCGACTTCAGTTCACGCCCGATCTCATGCCTTCGGACGTTACCGGAACAAGTGTGTACAGTTTGAAGACAAACGAATTCGAATTTCGGCAAGGGCCAATCTTTGCGAGCATTGTTCTCATTGACGAAATTAATCGCGCTCCTGCGAAAACACAATCGGCTCTTTTCGAATCGATGGAAGAGCGTCAAGTTACGGTCGACGGAAAAACATATAAGCTTGATGTTCCGTTTATGGTTGT
>CAZBYM010000350.1:0-4872 GCA_964495745.1 uncultured Chryseobacterium sp.
GTAGTGTGTGATTCTGCCTGGCGGAATCGTTCGAAAATGTGAACGAGTTTGTCGGCGGGAATTCCGATTCCTGTATCACTAATGGAAAATTCAAGAAAAACGTTGTCGTGATCACTGAGGTTATCCGGATCTTGACTGATTCCAATGTGTACTTCTACTTTCCCTTTTTGTGTGAATTTGAGCGCATTGCCGGTGAGATTCAGTAAAATTTGAGTGAGCCGGGTTGGATCACCAAGTAATCGTTCAGGTACATCTTCAGAGCAAACGAATGTCAATTCAAGATCTTTTTCTTTTGCTTTTTCTGCCATCATCACATTGAGTGAATTCGCAATATCATATGCACTGAATGTGTGTGTCTCAAAGGTCATCATTCCTGCTTCGATTTTGGAAATATCCAGAATGTCGTTGATGATGGTTAGTAGATTTTCGCCTGCAGATTTAATCGTTCGCACATATTCCTTTTCCTGTTCTCCCAGAATTCTTTTGGAAAGAATATCTGAAAAGCCAATAATCGCATTCATGGGCGTGCGTATTTCATGACTCATATTGGCCAAAAAAGCTTCTTTGAGTTTGTTCGACTCTTCTGCTTTTTGTGTGGCGAGCTCTGCATTACTTTTTGCTTCGATCAGTTCATTTTCAAAAGTTCTTTGAACAGTAATATCACGGGCTACTACTACAACTCCAAGAACATTTCCACGATCGTCCTTGTAGACCGAGCCATTGAATAGTACTTCAGTTAGTTTTCCGTCTTTGTGACGAAGTGTGAGTAAGGAGTCAATTACAAATCCTTTGGCAAAAACTTCCTGGTATACGTCACGCGCTTTTTGCGACTCGATAAAATAGTCAAAGAAATCTGTTCCGGTCAATTGCTCTCGACTCATTCCTGTAATATTCACAGTCGCCTCGTTCATGTCGGTAATTTTACCTTCAGTGTTAATTGTAACCAAAGGATCGAGACTTGCTTCGATAAGACTTAGGGAATATTTGGAAAGCAATTTCTGTGCAGTAACGTCACGAGCAACAATTACAACTCCCAAAACATTTCCGCGATCATCTTTATAAACTGATCCGTTGAATAACACGTCGGTTAATTTGCCATTCTTATGGCGGAGTGTGAGTGGTGAGTCAGCAACCGAGCCTTTGGCAAATACTTCCTGATACACTTCGCGGGCTTTTTGTGGTTCTGTGAAGTAGTCGAAGAAGTCGGAACCAATCAATTTTTCACGGTCAATTCCGGTAATGTTAACGGTTGCCTCGTTCGTATCAGTGATTTTTCCTTCAGTGCTAATAGTGACAAGAGGGTCACGACTTGCTTCAATCAGACTCAGCGAATACTTCGACAATAATTTTTGAGCAGTAACATCACGAGCAACAATTACTACTCCTAATACATTTCCGCGATCATCTTTATAGACGGATCCATTGAACAATACATCGGTAAGTTTTCCATTTTTGTGTCGAAGTGTAAGTGGCGAATCTGCCACAGATCCTTTGGCGAATACTTCCTGATACACTTCCCGGGCTTTTTGCGGTTCAGTGAAGTAGTCGAAGAAATCGGAGCCGATAAGTTTCTCACGTTCGATTCCGGTAATGTTCACGGTGGCTTCATTCATGTCCGTAATCTTGCCCTTCATACTAATTGTGACAAGAGGATCACGACTTGCTTCAATGAGACTTAGTGAATATTGCGATGCAAGTTTGGCTGAGTAGCTCAGATCTTCCAGTACTTTGTTGGCTATCTCACGTTTTTCTTTTTCCTTGTTTTGAAAAACGAGTTCAATGTCGGCAATGACAAGTTCAGCGGCACGTTTTTCTTTTTCGCCTGTCTGAAATATCAACTCCTTGTTTGCAATGAACAATTCTGCCGCACGTTTTTCCTTCTCTTCATTCTGGAAGGCCAATTCTTTATTCGCTACAATTAACTCTTCAGCACGCTTTTCTTTTTCTTCGTTCTGAAATGCGAGTTCTTTGTTGGCTATGATTAATTCGTCTTCGCGTTTTTCTTTTTCGTCATTTTGGAATTCAAGTTCCTTATTCGCAACGATCAATTCGTCTGCTCTTTTCTCTTTCTCTTCGTTTTGGAATGCCAATTCTTTGTTAGCGACGATCAATTCTTCAGCACGTTTTTCTTTCTCTTCGTTTTGGAACTCGAGTTCTTTGTTCGCAACGATTAACTCATCGGCTCTTTTTTCCTTCTCTTCGTTTTGAAATGCCAATTCTTTGTTCGCAACTATCAATTCATTCGCACGTTTTTCTTTCTCGTCGTTTTGGAAAGCAAGTTCTTTGTTGGCAATACTAAGTTCTTCTGCTCTTTTTTCCTTTTCATTATTTTGGAACGCGAGTTCCTTGTTAACAATCCGAAGTTCGGTCGCCCATTTTTGTTCTGCTATATCTCTAGCCATTACTACGGCGCCGAGTAGCTTGCCATTGTTATCAACATAAGTTGATCCGGTGAAATGTACGTCAGTAAGTTTTCCGTTTTGATGACGAATTGTTAATTGTGAATCTGAAGTGATGCCTTTCCCGAAAACTTGCTTGTAGACTTCAAGAGCCTTTTGTGGTTCCGTGAAATGAGAGATAAATTCGGTCCCAATAAGATTTTCCCGACTCACGCCAGTGATGTTGACTGTTGCTTGATTGATGTCGGTGATTTTTCCTGCCTGATTGATTGACAATAAAGGATCCAGACTTGCTTCGATAAGGCTGCGGTTGTATTGTGCCGCTTGAGGGTTTATTGTATTCATCCTGGTGGTCGCCTTTTGTTTGTTTTCTTTCTCTACAAAATTGATTCTGAAGAGCACAAAGTTTGTTACACAACGCTTTGAGAAAATTGCATAATTCACACTTCATATTTGGTCAAATCAAAGGAGTTAGGCAATAAAAAAGCGCTACCAAAGGGGTAACGCTTTTTGTGCTTGACGCTTGAAGTGAATTTACTGTTGCACGATGGTATTTCCTGCCATAGTTACTCCGCCTGTACGAGCTAGTGCCCGACCGTCAAGGGTTGCACCTGTATTGAATGTGATTGACTGCATAGCCATAACTGTTCCTTTGAAAACGGAGGTTGTTCCGAATGTAACAGAACTTCCAACTTGCCAGAAAATGTTTGAAGCTTGTGCGCCACCTGCAAGAATTACTTTTCTGCCAGAAGTTGTTGTTAGACTTGATGCAATCTGAATGATGAATACGGCATTCGCATTTCCTCTCGCGTCAAAAGTCAAATCACCAGAAGATATTGCTAACGATGAAGTGGATTTGTAAAGACCAGGAGTCAGTGTAAGTCCGCCGATATTTCCGGAAAGAGTTGCAATATCCGTACTGGTACGTCCTGCAGCATTATTATATGCAGCAGTCAAGTCAAGTTTGGCCTGATTCGCAAGTGCATCATTGATATGTTGCGTTCCGTTTAAAATTCCAGGAGGAAATCCACCGATTGAAGAGCCCGGACTCAATCCAAGATCACCAGTTATTACTGTTGCT
Organism: uncultured Chryseobacterium sp.; assembly: GCA_964495745.1. Taxonomy (GTDB): domain Bacteria; phylum Bacteroidota; class Bacteroidia; order Palsa-965; family Palsa-965. The sequence continues at coordinate 3,481 of CAZBYM010000350.1, forward strand.
CCTGTACTTGTAATTGAGGAACCTGCAAGAATTGCGAAGATTGAAGTTCCTGCGAGTGGAACTGTAGCGTGTACTGTAGTTTGAATTGGGATTACAACTGGGTTGACCGGTGCGACGTCATCTTTTTTGCAGGCGCCAATCAAAACAACCGATACGATCGCAAGGGTTGTTAATAGTTCTTTGGTTTTCATTTGTTTTGTTTTGAGAAGTAAATGTTTCTCTACTTCAAAACAAAGGTTGGAACTATTTGGACGGAGGATGTTACAAAAATCTGGATTGGATTTACATCATTCACACGTCGAATGAGTATGCGTAGTGGCCTTTAGAATGAGATTGGATACAAATTACATTCGCTCCATATACCAATTCAGCTCTTTTTCCATTTTCTTGTAACGAAAAATTGTGGTGATAATTTTTTGTAACCGCACAAATGCCGTTTCGCTTTTCACAACATAATCAAACGCTCTATGATGCATACAATTAACTGCAACATCAATTTTATCCTGAGATGAAAGCATGACAACAGGAATATCGGGATTGAATGACTTGATTTTGTCCAGCGTTTCCATTCCGTTCATTGCATTCTTTTCAATGCCATCGAGATGATAATCCAGAATAATAACATCGGGATTGTGAGACATATTTTTCATGCAGAGTTCTCCAGTTGGAAATGTCTCAATCACAAAATCCGCATGTTGCAAAAACTCGATTTCAAGCGATTTAAGAAAAACCGCATCATCATCAACCAAAAAAAGTTTTATTTTCTCCGTTTTCATAAATTTTTACCATTAATCATATTCAACTCTTCCTCCAACTCGTTACACGCCTGAGTACAAACTGTCTCAAGTTGTAAAATCATATTATTTAAACCAATTATCGATTCTTCACTACTCGCGGCTTCCTGAACTGATTTAGCGATATTTTCAAACCTGTTATTAATCCCCATTATAGAAAATGAAGGAATTAACTTGTGCACTGCAGAATATAGAGTTTTCCAATCTTTATTGTGAAAACTTCTCTTCATTGCGATCACCAATGGCGGTGTTTGTTCCAGATACAACCCAATCATTTCAGCCATTAATTTCGGATCAGATTTAGTTCTTCTGTTGAGATAGTCAAGATTTATGCACTTGGGAGCAGAGCCTTTACGACCAGCTTGTGTTTTGTATTCTCCAAATGGCGACTGTGTGGGTTTCTTAACTAATCCGATAATCTTATTGTACAATAATCTTTCATCTACAGGCTTCGCGATATAATCATTCATTCCTACAGACTTGCACTTTGCCAAATCCACCGTGGTTACATCTGCGGTTAACGCTATAATCGGAATTTTGGAATTCATTTTGCTGCGAATGAATTCTGTTGCTTCAAACCCATTCATTACAGGCATTT
>CAZBYM010000351.1:0-4863 GCA_964495745.1 uncultured Chryseobacterium sp.
CTTAACAAAGCGTTCTTGAATAAGTGACTCAATGCCAAATTGAAATTTATTCCATCGTTTGAATTGACTTGAACATCCACGAAATCCACCGGCACATGGCAACCAAAACAATTCATTGACTCAGTTGTGTAGTTGCCGGAGAAATTTACTTGAGCGAAAGACTCCATAGTAATATTAGATATAGCGCGTGATCCCCGGAGAGAAGGATTAGTCAGATTACCCATTGTATCGTTACCGGGTATCAATGTAGAGTTAGCCACATTTAACCAAACAGAACCTTTATAAAAGTAATTTTTCCAAGGACCGCTTACTTTCTCCAATTGCGAGTGCACACTCTGGTTGAGCGAAACAACATTGGTGTTGTTATCAAGATCTTTCTTTGTAGGAACCGCATCAGAGGTAAAGGAACGAGCCAGACCCAACGGATAAATATTGAAAATGTTATTGAACCCGGGGAAGGTGGCCGCATTGTTATTCATCAAACAATTACCAATAACGTTATTGGCCTTATAAAACAGAAAATTACTTTGACTTAAAGTGTCACCAAGAAGCGGATATCCGGGATGTGACCAGTTATAGTCCGGCACCAAATTATTGTGCTCATAAGTCGCCCAAATGAATTCCGGATGATTGGCAACACGCCCAACAATATGCATTCCTATCAACGCAACTTGCACAACACGTATGCCTGCCGCAGTTTCAAGTTTGGCCACAGTGACATAGTATCCCTCCAAAGAACTCAAAGATGTTGCAAGAATCCACGAGGTTTTCACTTCGTAGCAACCCACAGGATAATTAAGTGTGTCATAACCTTTCACATTCAAGCTGTCCTGAATTAATTGGTCCCGATGAACATTTGAATTGAACTTCGTATAGATTCCACTAAACACTTCCAGTTGACTCAACTGGAAGCGATACATCAAAGGGTTAACGTGAATAGTATAATATATGGCTCTGTTTGTTGTGTCGTAAAGCACACCATGTGTTCCTGCTTGTGAAGAATCTGGTAATGTTATTGTATCTCCAAGGCGATTAAGATAGTTGTCTACTTGCACCAATCCTTCAAAAGGTGCTTTTTTATTGGAAGAACGCGTAAGGGAAAGAAATTTCTGCCAGGACCAAAGATGAAAAGCTGAATCGTTAGCATCAGGATTTGTAAATGGAATATAGTCGCTCGGCGGCACCGTGGTGTCTGAAACAAACCAATATGATGGCGCGACAACTTGCAATCCAGTTACCACTACAACATTGGAATCAGGATCATCACTGCAACCTACAATCTTGAGTGCAAGCGTTGACCCTATCAATAAAGTCGCTACTAATGTTTTTGCTTTTTTCATATTACTATTTTCTGGATGAGAATAAACACGAGCAAGCGCTGCTGAAGCAGTGGGTACAACCACTCACTTTAGTATTCCAACAATAACAGCAAAAAATAAATCCCCCTGCCATGACAGCTTTAGCTCTAATTTCAGGATCTACTCCAATAGGGGGGACTATAGAAGTAAGAGCAAGATAATCTGAATACCAATACAAATCATGTTGCATGTAAAAATATTTTTTCAATTCTATGTGACCGGTATTAATCAACATTAGTCAAATAAATACGCCTCTTCCTCCGATCGAAATGGGAAGAAGAGGCGTGTCAAAAAGTATTCTACAGTTTATTCGTGAACCATTACACGCTGACTGGAGCTTTGTCCATCCGCCGTCACAATAGTAATCAGATACATTCCGGAAGTGCCGATTGTTATTTGATTCTGAATATTTGGCAGAACTTTCTGCGAAGAAATAAGTTTTCCTTGCGCATCGTAAATCATAACATTCGCCGCAGAAGTACCATTCAGTTGTAGAGTGAATGCACCGTTGTTCGGGTTCGGATAAACCGAGAACGCAGAACCGGAAACCGGGAAATTGATATCTGTGCACACATCAACGTAAATTGAATCAGTAGCAGATCCCGAACAACCTGCAACATCAGTAAACGTATAGTTGATCACGTTCATGCCGATGTTTGCAATCATTGGGTCGAAAATGTTTCCTGTTACACCAGGGCCGCTCCAGGTTCCACCAACTGGAGTTTCACCGGAAAGTGCGAACGGCGCAGTTGTAGTTTGACAACCCGTATCGATTGGTTCAATGTAAGTAACAACGGGCGCGCCCGGTTCTGTAATTGTAAATGATGCGGTCTGAATACATCCGTTCGCATCAGTTATAGTTACCGAGTAAACGCCGCCATCAAGTCCGCTGATGTCTTCAGTGGTAGCAGAGTTGCTCCATACATAAGAGAATGGTGCCGTTCCGCCTGAAGTTGTCAGATCGATCATACCATCGTTGGTAGTACAACCGCTTGCGTCAGTGACAACACCGTTGTCCGCAATCTGCGCTGGTTCAGTAACTGCCATCGTTCCGGTCAAGGTGCAACCGTTCGCGTCAGTAACAACAATACTGTAAGTGCCAGCTATCAGACCAGAAATGTCTTCAGTCGTGTACATGCCGGCGTTCCAATCGTACGTGTACGGCATAGTTGCGCCGGTCACAGTGATGTCAATCGATCCATCAGAACCACCGAAACATGTAACGTTTGTTTCAACCGATGTTGGTGAGAACGCAGATGGTTCGGTGATCGTAACTGTTGCCATAGCAGTACAACTGTTCGCATCCGTAATTGTGCAAGTATAAGTTCCTGCACCAAGACCAGATTCAGTTGTACCTGTTCCGCCCGAAGACCATGCATAAGTGTATGGAGAAACACCACCACTAGCTGAAACAGTTGCATCACCCGTCGTGTTGCCGTTGCACATTACATCATTCTGAGAAGTTGTAACCGCAATTGCAGATGGCTCAGTGATCGTGAATGATTGCGACCCCGTACATCCAGATGCGTTTGTTACTGTACAAACCCATGTACCTGCCGTTAGGCCCGTAACAGCGTTTGTGCCATCACCTGTTGGAGTGCCCGGCGTCCAGTCATAAGAAATCGAATTGGTCGCTCCTGTGATTGTAACCAGATAATCTTCAGTTTCTCCGAATGTAGAGTTGGCGCAAGGTCCGATTGTAAGCGGATTCATATTATAAACTGCACGCACACGCATTCTGGTTGTACCGTTGAGCGCAGACAGAGGAATCGTCACACTCTGCACATATGTCGCAGGATTAGTACCGATATAACCGTTCAACACATTTTCGCCTGGATCAAAAGTGCCATTCTGATCGTAGTCAATCCACACAGCCGCTCCTTCAGTATCACCACCTGTTGTGATCGTCAGAGTAGTTGGTACACCTGCAGCGATCGTCGTCGTCGGCACTGAATACATAATATATCCACCAACACCTCCGCACGTTAATCCAGTAGTGTTTGCGATGCTTCCGTATGATACGTCAGAGATTACATCCGGGAATGAGCAACTTGTTACAGGCTGGCAATAGGTCAATGGAGCGGCGCCAACAACAGAAGCTGCACCGTTGGTACCACCGTTACATGTTACGTCAGTTTGACCTGCAGCGGTTACTGTAAATGCAGGCCCTGCTGTAATGTTGAACGTTTGAGTCGCAGTGCAAGAGTTAGCATCTGTCACCGTGCACGTCCACATCCCGGCAGTGAGACCCGTTACTGATGTAGTGCCATCACCTGTTGGTGTGCCTGGCGTCCAATCGTAAGTGTAACCACCAGCACCACCTGTCGGCGTGTTGATTGATGCTGCGCCGTCAGATCCACCGCTACAAGAAACATTCGTTTGAGAAGCGGTTGTAACACTGATCGCTGATGGTTGAGTGATGTTGAACGTAACAGTTGTTGCGCATGAATTCGCATCTGTTATTGTACAAGTCCACGCACCGGAAGTTAATCCGGTTACTGCAACAGTTCCGTCTCCAGCTGGGTTACCAGGAGTCCAGTTGTACGTGTAACCGCCCGCACCGCCAGTTGGAGTGTTGATGGTAGCGGCGCCGTTAGCACCACCGTTGCATGAAATGTTGGTTTGAGATGCAGGAGTAACAACAATTGCAGAAGGTGCAGTGATATTAAATGTCTGTGTTGCAATGCATGAATTCGCATCTGTAACAGTACATGTCCATGTTCCTGCTATCAGACCAGTTACACTTGCAGTTCCGTCACCTGTGGGATTACCAGGTGTCCAGTTGTAAGAGTAAATTGCTGTTCCACCCGTTACCGAAACTGAAGCTGCACCGTTTGATCCACCAAAGCACGACACGTTAGTTTGCGAAGCAGCAGAAGCTACAAGTGCAGTTGGAGCAGTGATGTTGAATGTTTGTGTAGTCACGCATGAGTTAGCATCAGTAACTGTGCAAGTCCATGTTCCAGCAGTAAGTCCTGTTACTGAAATTGTTCCGTCACCTGTTGGATTTCCCGGAGTCCAGTTGTACGTATATCCACCCGCACCACCTGTTGGAGTGTTGATTGATGCAGTACCATTTGATCCACCGTTACAAGAAACGTTGGTTTGAGATGCAGGAGTAACAACAATTGCAGTCGGAGCAGTGATGTTGAATGTAACTGACGCTACACATCCACCTGCATCAGTAACTGTGCACGTCCATGTTCCCGCAGTAAGGCCAGTAACAGAAACTGTTCCGTCACCGGTAGGATTACCTGGTGTCCAATTGTAAGTGTAAGGAGCAGTTCCACCTGTTGCTGCGTTAACTGACGCAGCACCGTTGGTTCCACCATTACATGAAACGTTGGTTTGAGCAGCAGCAGTAAGAGTTGGTCCGGAAGCCGTAGTCACGTTTACTGTGCGTGTAATTGTACACGAGTTTGCATCTGTGATTGTACAAGTCCAAGTGCCAACACCTAATCCGGTAACAGCGACTGTTCCGTCTCCCGTCGGGTTACCCGGTGTC
>CAZBYM010000352.1:0-4846 GCA_964495745.1 uncultured Chryseobacterium sp.
TGTCGAATTTTGCAATGACATGATTTGGTCAGGAGTAAGTGGCAATCCGGGTTACCAACAAAGTACCGGTACCGTAATCTGTTATGGCGAAATTCAAACGTTGTCGCCAGTAATTTATCTCAATGCAAATTTCAAGTTGAGAAGCGGGCAACCGAATACCGTTATAAATATTTCAGGCGTATCGCTTAACAACGTCCAATTCGATGGCAATGGTGGTTGGAATCTTCAATCTCCACTTACTGCCGGGGCGCTTACTTTTCTAAATGGAGATTTTACCAGCAACAGCAATCCGGTCGTAATCGGTTACACGATAATAAATATGCAATCATCTGGGAATTTAAATTTTTCGGGAAGCACGGTATCATCGCCCTCATCCTGGTGGGTAACAAGTTGTCCTGGAATTTTTACAGCTCCCACGCATCTTACAACTTCAAGTTTGTGGGATTGGAGTTCACATACGTACAATAATGTTTCCACGTCCGGTTCAATGGACATGCGATCATCGTGCTCATACAATGTTGTAACAATCGGATACTGTGCAAATATTAGCGGCAATAATCAATTCGACACATTACAATTCACAGGTCAAGATGCGTTGATTACTCTCGGAGTTGGAAATACGCAAACGATCACAGGAGATTTTACAATTAATTCTTCCTGCACTGCTCCAGTCGCACTTGAATCGAGCTATTCAGGTGGAACAACATATATCAGCAAGACCAGTGGTGTGATCAACATCGACTACATCATCATGCAAGATATTCACGCAATTGGTGGAGCAACATTTAACGCAACCAACACGTGTGCAACCTACAACGTAAGCGGTTGGATTGTCACTCCTCCTCCAGCGAACCCAATGTATTGGATTGGAGGAACCGGAAACTGGAACGATCCAAATCACTGGTCATTGTCAAGCGGAGGAACCGCAGGGATTTGTATTCCGAATCCATTAACAGATGTATATTTCGATGCGAATTCATTTCTCGCTTCGCAAGAATCGGTTACGCTGAATCGCCGTGCTGCATATTGCAAGAGTATGGATTGGACGGGGTCATCAGGAAATCCATCACTGACCAGCATCAGCGCGAATAACACCTTGTTGTGTTACGGTTCATTGACACTTGCGCCAGGAGTCAGCACGACAGGAGGAAATCTCACTTTGCGATCACATGTTGCCGGCAATACTATTCAGACTGTTGGACAACCAATGGGATATGTTTTGTTCGATGGAATAGCCGGCGATTGGACACTGCTTGATACGTTGCGTTGTGACTCCGTTAATCTGGCAAATGGAAATTTCATGACAGATGGGTTTCCGATGAACATGTATGTGTTCCGCAGCGATACATCATGCGTTCGTGGCTTGGATCTCGATACTTCGGTTGTTAACGTTCAGGAATGGTTATTCTCAAGTGACACCGCCTTGACACTGAATGCAAGTCAGGTGAGACTGATAGTACGAGGCGACCAATTCTCAGGTGGGAATAATCGTTATTACAACGATGTTACATTCACAGGCAATACACTTATCACAGATGAAGACACGATGCAGTATGTGCGTTTCATTGGCAGTTGTGAAGTAAAGAGTTCTTTACACATCGATACACTTTACTTCAACCATGCCGGTCAAGTCGTAACACTTCAATCGGGCGATACAATATTTGTAGATAGCGCAATTTACTCAGGTGGCTCATCAAGTATGTTCGTTGGAATTGAATCATCTGATCCTATCGCAAGCGCTTGTATTTACAAAACGGCAGACACTGTATGTCTGGAATATCTTGTGCTCAGCGGAATCAATGCTACGGGTGGCGCAATCTATTATGCAGGATATTACAGCAGCAATATTGGACATAACACAGGATGGACATGGAATACGTGTTATCCCGGCATGGTTACAGTTTGGCCTGGTGATGCGAACTATGATTTGACCGCAGACAATCTTGATATACTTTCTATTGGTATTGCTTATGGAGAAATTGGCGGCGCACGCAATAACGCTTCCTTAAACTGGATTGCACAACCGAATGGAATCTGGAGCCGCGTGTATGCAGATTCGACAGACATTGTCCACGGAGATTGTGATGGAGATGGCGTAATTGGATTTTCAGATACGACAGCAGTTTCATTGAACTACGGACAAACACATCCAGCGCGAATGGGTCCACCAGAAGAAACGCAAACAGCAGGAGCAGAAATAAAAGTGGTGATCACGCAAGCTGTTTATCAGCCGGGCGATACTGTGACTATTCCAATCTGGCTAGGAACCGCGAATGCTCCATTGGTGAATGGATATGGAGTTGCCTTCACATTAAATTGGGATCAGGATTTTATTGTTCCCGGCACATTAGAATTCGATTATGGAAATTCATGGTTTGTTCCTGTAGGAAATAATCTTCATCTGGAGAAAACATTTCTTGCCTCACAAGTTTGCGATGTCGGAATCACCAGAATCGATCATTTGAATACAAGCGGAAGTGGCGAGTTAGTCACGATGCGATTTGTGATGGCCGCGAATGCTGCAGGGCCAATGAAATTCTGGTTTACGGAAATAACGACGATCGATATTAATGAAGATACGTTGGCCATGATGAGTACGGGTGGAACAATAAACGCTGTCACCGATGTGCAAGAATTCACTCCTAGCGAAGCAACAGTATTTCCAAATCCGGCGAGCGATGAAGTAAATGTCTACACGAATTTGTCAGGAAACGGAATTGCAATGTTGTATGATGTTTCCGGACGTCTCGTATTGCAATCGGAAGTTGAAAATGCATCAGCCTTCCGTATGGATCTTACTCAACTTGAAGCAGGATACTACTACCTGCAAATTTTGTCAGGAGAGAAAATAGCGATGTGCAAGATTGAAATCGTCAGATAGAAAGACAATCAGAGTGAAATACCAATAACGCAGAAAGTCTATCCAATTCGAATACCGATAAGACAGACGTCATCAACTTGCTCAAGATTTCCACGCCAATTTTTCAGTGAGTTATACAATCGTTCGTGCTGATCTTTCGTTGGCAAATGTGCAATTGACACAAGAAGTTCTTTCAACTGTTTGTACATAAATTTCTTGCCTTTGGGTCCACCAAATTGATCGGCCATTCCGTCAGTTAGTGTGTAAACCACATCTCCACTTTTCAAATCAATGTTGTGCTGCGTGAATGGGATCTGGTCTTTTTCATGTTTACCGACGGGCATTTTATCGGGGGCGAATTCGAGTAATATTGTGTCTCGTACAATCCATATTGGATTATTTGCGGCGGCATATGACAATTGATTTCGCTCTTTGTTCAGCACGATAAGTGAGCAATCCATGCCGTCTTTTCCACCTTCCGCGCTTCCATCTTTTTTCAGTCGGGAAATAATTTCATTGCGCGTATAATTCAGAATGTCTGCGGGTTCAGATCTTCCTTCCTTAACTGCACCCTCGAGCGTTGAAATATTAAGGATACTCATGATCGCGCCGGGAACACCATGTCCTGTACTGTCTGCAGTGGCTAATGCAAAATTTCCATCCCGCAATTTTGCAGCCCAATAAAAATCTCCACTTACAACATCTTTTGGCTGGAAGAAAACGAAATAATCAATCAGATTTGCGCTTAACAATTCTTCTGTTGCAAGAAAACTACGTTGAATGCGTTCTGCATAATTGATGCTGTCCGTAATTTCCTTATGCTTCTCCTCTACGAGCGCCTTTTGCAAAGAAATAACTTCGTTGGCTATGCGTTTCTGCCGATAACTTCTGAAAATAAACGTGGCGACAACCACAACAAAAAGTAAAATTCCACCGATCACCCACTGAATAGTTTTTTGTTTCTGGATTTCCGCATTATGTTCCGCTTCAGATTTTTCACGAATCAATTGATCCATCACATTTCTTTGTTCTCGCTCATACTCACTCTGAATAAACAATAACTCTTTTCGTTTTTCTTCACCGGTCATTAATTCATGCAGCGTGTTGAGTTCAATTAGATATTCTAAAGCTTTCTGATGATTGCCCAATTCTTTCTCAACCTGATACAAATCTCGAAGTACGAGCGCTAACAACTCCTGATCGTCCAATTCATGCGCACCTTTATAAGCCAAAAACAAATTGGCAGCTGCATTTGAGTAATTCTTCCTCAGGAAATGCGTTTCACCGTAAGCATAATTGATCCAGTTTTTACCATAACTATTTCCTTTTTCGACATAACAAGAGTCGGCTAGATTGAACAAAATCATGGCACTGTCATATTTTTTTACTTCTGCGTAAAAAAAACCTACATTAATATACTCGACACCCGAAGGATTTCCCTTTGCCAAAGCGAGATCTAACCCCTTGTTGTAAAACCAACCCGCGCTGTCACTATTCCCTAAGTTCTTGTACGTGGAGCCCAGCATCATATAACTTCCACGAAGACCGGAAGTATCCTTCATCAAAATACAAATGTTCATTGCCCTTAGGTAACAATCACGAGCCTTGATATGATCATTGAATCCAGAATAAATATTACCCAATGCGTGTAGAATCTTGGCTTTCGTTTTATCATTTTCACCATTGTTGCAATACTTTAATCCTGTGAAAAGGGCTTCAGCACATTGGACATAATCAAAACTTGCCATATAACATGTCGCGAGCGAGCGATATGAATCACTGATTAACTTATTAGAATTCAACTTCAGAGCTAGGGTCAATGCGTTGTTCGCAGAAGTATAAGCTAGAACGGAATCATCAGCCAATACAACCAGCCGATTGTAGATTTCCACTTTCATCGAATCACTTTTCACTGTTGTAAGTGCGACGTTGAGGGAGTCTATTTCCAATTTAGAACGTTGTGCATATGCTGAAGCGCAAAAGAAC
>CAZBYM010000353.1:0-4815 GCA_964495745.1 uncultured Chryseobacterium sp.
CCGGAGGACGCACAAAGCCCCGTGTAACAATATCGATTATCTCTCGGGAAGGAACCAACGAACCGCTCAATTCGGGTTCGCCTTTTGGAGCGCGCTCCAGTGTAAGAATATTAGCCTTGTGGAATTTGTGATCCGGACTCAGCATCTGCATTAGCGGATTTTTCAGCTCATGATTGTTGTCGCACAGAACAAAAAAAGCAGTTTGTCCCGTGGGTAGAAATCCTCTGTGATTTGTTCCTTTGGTTCCCCCGTACTCATTGTTCGTTGCCGAAATAAAAGGATCAAGCACATCCGGTTGCACATGCGGTGCTAACGCAAGTAATAAAAGTATACGTTCCCAACCGTTTAGTTTGTAAGTCTGAACCAACCAATAATAACCGCTATCAACTTGGTGTTCCGGTGGTACAAAATCAAAGATGGTAGTTGCCTCTGACAATAATTTTACTTCATCTTCAGAAACATACTTTAATTTTTCAGGCCATTCACTTCGATCATAACTTTGAAGCATGCGAAAGTTGAGTACGCGTTTGAACCAGATAATCTCAGCAGTAATTGATGAAGATGATCTCTCTTGCATGAATCAAATCTTTCTTCTGATTTTTTTGATCTGCTTATCTCGACCCTTCTGATCCTGCGTTGCATCGAATTTAATTCCACGGACTGCGCATATGTAACTGGCCGCAATATCCTTTACACGAAACTTACCCATCATTCCCATTGTTGCTGTCCTGCTACCTTCGTACCTGACAGGTGTTTCACATCTCAGTAGCGGTTTAAATTCAATAACGAGCACTTGACCGAAATCCAGAATATGTTCACCAATGTCTCCTGTATCATCTGGGATACCCCATGGATTACCTATGCCCGCATAATTCTCCTTTAATGCAGCAGCATAAATCTTTGCGACTTTCACCTTCAGCCCACCTTCTGGACGCCAGTCACAATGATCAAACAATATCTCCGCTGCAAAAAACTGTGCACGCATTCCAAACTCATCGTCATTCACCAAATGTTCAAGTACTAGTCGGCTGCTGTCCATGTCCCACATCGAGTCCGCTTCTGAATATGCGCCCATCATGAAGACATAACGGTAACCAGTAGTATCGAAATAGGTTGCAAACTCTTTCGCGTTCGCAACATTACGTTTGTGCAAAGAATCGCCCTGCCCAGAAAGGCGCACTGCAGAACCAATGATCAGAAAAATTAAAAGTAGGCGAAAGTTCATCAGTTTTTTCCTTTGAGCGACTTCGGAACATTATCTTCTAATTCGATGGCCGATTGACTTATCCATCCTGTACCTCCAGAAAGCAAACCATCCACAACTCTTATGTAAATCATATCGGGATCCGAAGCTTTCTTATCGGTAACAACCCGCTCAAACCGTGATGGAGTTTCTATTGGTGCCTTATTCGCTGTCGAAAATTCCTCCCCTGGATAAAATTCACCATTAGCTTTCAGCGAATAGAAATCCTGCGTCGGTAAATCAGTTGTCGCTTTTCCTTTACTGGTGACTCCTGCATTCCACATGTGGGCTGCCTTCATAAACGTTGGAGTTACCGCACCCATAGAGGCCAATTTGATGTGATTGGCTGTCAACTTCTCGCTTGCGTCAACACTCCACCCCCAGGTTACCGAACCGTAATATCTTCCTTTCTGATTACCTTCCAAGGCCACGGCTGCTGTTTCGAGCACAATTCCACCAGTATTTCCTCTTGTGACAGAAAAGTATGGCACATCAAATATTTCTGCGTTCTGGTGCATAGATACGCCGTTTTCAGTATAATGCCAACCGTGCTGCCCTGCCCCTTCATAATAGGTGCCCCCGATATCCTTTTTTTCTTTTATTGGTGTATCTGTTTTTCCCTGCGACAATGTTTCGCCTTCCACTGCAGATGTAACCGCATAAAGAGGATTCACGGCAGCTCCTTCACGATCAACATGGAAGCCTTCTTCGTTTTCATTCAATACATTACTCAACGTAGAATCTTCCTTCTTGATTGCGTGCGATTCCCGTGTTTCTTCGTCATAAAGTATTTCGTACTTCTTTCCCTTTTTCGTCACCTTCTCCTCAAAGCCCCTGGAAATCTGTACCAATCCTATCTTCGTAGAATCGGTAGGGTCTTTTGGAGTATAGGTCAGCACTCCACCAAATCCATATACTGGATTTTTTTTTCCATAATCAATGCTTTTCCCTTGGGTCTGCCATCCTTCTTCAAAATCGCCCCAAGCGGTTGGAACTTTTACGCTCCTTTGAATTATATGAGCTTCCGTTCCTGCATTCTGCAAAGTGTGTTGTATCTCATGAGCAATCAACTCCTTTCCTCCAGAAGTATAATCATCAAACTTCCCTTGCCCGAAATAAATATCCTTTCCATGTGTAAACGCTTTTGCATTTACTGATTCCGAAAGTTCAGCCGCTTTACTATCAGTATGGATCCGCACTTCATCCAGTTCACCTGACTTGCCCTTCACCATTCTCTTTATGGAATCCGGAAGTTTGTCACCGCTTCCTTTGCTTGAGTTAATTTGTTCCTTAACACCTGGAGGAGCAATTGTGCTATTATTGGAATTGCTCATGATCTGTCCATTCTTGTTCCTTTCAGAACCCATGATTTGTCCGTTACGGCTTACACGCTCCGCAACTGATTCAGCTTGCTTTTCATGTTCACTTTCGGGCGAATCAATCTTCAAAGGTTGTGAAGTTGTTTGATTCTCCGTAGGACGATGTTGTTTTTCAGAATGTTCCATGCAACTGCTTTATATTAAATGTAGTTCATTCTACTCCCGAAGTCAAGTCGGTTTGTCAACAGAGATATTGCACTCACAAACTCAACAACGGCACATTCGCTCTAACCTTCACCTCCGGACCCACAATAACCGGCGTCTGATCGAACTCCAGCTCTTTCAACCTTTCTGTCGCAAGTTTCATGAGTTGATTAAAACTAACCTTTTTCTTCGCGCGATGTAAGTCGCGAAGAATAGTAGTGATAGAGTAGGTGAACGCTCCATACGAAGTCACACCGTGACGATATTCATACGAGTATTGCTTTTCACTACACGCTTCGATGATGAGCGGCATGTACGCGCCTTCGTGACCGTATTTTGTTTTTGCTTTTTCAAATTCCTTTGAGTCGCTCCAGAGTGGAACGCCACGACCGAAACGATGTGTTGCTCCGTCTTCACCGGTGTATAATTGTTTTTCTTTTTCTGTTGAGTTGAAGACTTTCTTCTTCGAGAGATTGAGTGTGCGCGGAATCCACATCTGACGTTTTGCGTCCCATTTTAATTCGCGGTGACGGATATCGTCTGGAGGAGTGAGGCCACGCGCTTTGTTGGCTCCATCGCGCGACATTCCGCCAGAGTGACAACAATCAAGCATAGTGATGAAGTTTACACCATACGAAAGTTGACTGTATGTTTCGAGAAATTCTTTATCGGTGTATGCGTGCTCTCGTGTCCAATCAAAATCGTAGGTGACAAGACACTCATCTTTGTGATCGGATTCGAGTTCGTCGTGCGATGCAGGAATTCTTGCACCATGCCCGCTGTAATAGAAGAAACGTGTGTCTCCATCCTGCGCATCGTCGAGCAACCATTTCATGCGTTCACGAACATTTTTGCTGGTAGCGCGATCATCGAGCGTAACTCGAATTTCTTCCGGAGCAAATCCCATTTCCTGAAGGACTTCACTCATACGGAAAACGTCGTTGTGACATCCGCTAAGATTGTTTTCCGGATCAGGATAATTGTTGATGCCGACAAGTAACGCTTTTTGTTTTGGCGCACGCTTGGTAACTTTTTTGACAGTACGCGACAATGAGACGGAACGAATCGCTTTGGTTCCGGCAATCATTCCGGCGAGCTGTGGCCAGGCAATGTTTACTGCATTTTCGTGCGCCATGTATTCGAGAACTTCGTGATTGATTCCTCCGGCCTTAAATGGAGTTTCAATCTCGTTGAAGTTCGCATGATTCATGATGATCGGTTTATAAGCAAACACGATGTCGTTTTCATTGTGAAAATTATACCAATATTTCACATTCAGCATTCTGATCATTCCGCCAAACGTCTTGCGCATAGCAGGATGACCAATTTGCGCCCCTGAAGTAACAAGAACGAAATTGCGCTTGACTTTTTGAGTGGCTTCTTGGGCAAGCAAATCGTAAGTAATTAAAGTTCCCAGGCTATGCGCATAAACCAGATCGGGCTGAAATTTATTGAGCGAATCTGATAATCGTTTGTTGAGTAGTTTTCGCAATTGATCATCTGTAGCAAATTGCGCAACCATTCCTGCGTACCAGCGAATGTTGCTTCCAATTCCAAACAAGCGACTTCTGTCTTCAAACGCGCTGCTGATCCAACTCCCGATCAACTCACGAAACATTTTCAAATAAGAAATTCCTCCTGTTTCCTTTTCACGCTTTGTGAAAATATCATCGATCATCAGAAATTCAAATGTCACTTTGCTCGCATCCAAACCAGAACTGGTGAGGATACTGTGTTTCCAGTCTTCACTCCATTTGTCAACTGAAGCGTCTTTACCGCCAATACCGTGAATGCAGAGAATCTTTGTCATAGTATTTTATTTATGTTCGATTTTCAATTTTCCATTGATTTTTGGAAAATTGAAAATCGACAATTGAGAATTAAAATTGAAGATATTCCTTACTCACCCATTTCTCTTCAACACCTACCTGGCACCATCCATTTTCTTCAACGAAAATGAATAGCTCTTCTCCTTTGTTGAAAGTTCCTTTCTTGGTGAATTGTTTCCCAGGTCCTGTTCTAACATTGAGCACATCCGCCTTTACAATC
>CAZBYM010000354.1:0-4803 GCA_964495745.1 uncultured Chryseobacterium sp.
GTTGGCAACGGTCCACCGAACATATCGAAACTCCAAAGATGAAAAAGTCCTGCACCTGTATTGTACAATCCGTAATTGTATCCAACCACTGAATCCGGAATAACTAAAAATTCCATGCTGTACGCGCTTCCTTGAATGGATGCTGCTCGCATGACTATTGCCAATCGTTGTCCTGAACTGTTGTACAATGTATCGTTAGTTGTTGCACTCATATTCGAAGCAATGTCTGTGAATCCGGCACGATCCAGATCGGCGTAGTCATTTGTTCGTGTTGCCCCAATTGCGAAATTTGCCCCATTGAAATTGTTCGTGTCGGCCCACATCTGAATGTAAATCGAACCGCTTCCAACTGCAAACCACGTGAAATTCGTATCAGATGACAAGGTGTATGACATGTGAATCGGCAATCCACCAGCGTTTCCTGCAGCTCCCACAAATAATCTGCCGGTTGAATCGAGCAAGTTATCAATCATCAACGCTTGTAAATCTTGTCCATCATGCGAACCGTAATAATCACCAACACTTGCATTGATCACGCAAGGCATGTTGAGAGAATCTGCAACTGCATAAATATAAGCAGCAGCATCTGCCACGGCGGTTGAACTGAATGTTCCGTTGAAATCCAAAGCAACTACAACGAACAAAACATCCGGAGCAACTCCGCTCATGTCGAGTTGTGTAACACTGTTTCCATTTCCTCCTGCGATTCCGCTTACATGTGTGCCGTGTCCGTAATACTGTAAATCATTATGAGTGCAACTTCCTGCATTAATTTGTGCGCTGTCCCAATACGTCCCGTAATTCCAAGGCATGACTGCAGGACCATTTTGATCGCGCTGATCCCAGATGCGATAGATGCGTGTATTCCCAAGTGTATCTTGAAAATCCGGATGATTGAAATCAATGCCGGAATCAATAATTCCCATCACAACTCCTGCGCCGGTATATCCTTGTGGTAATGGAGCAAGTCCGTTACGTACATCAAGAACTCCTGTTTGTTTTTTCATTGTATCGTTCAACACTTGTTGTTTGATCGGAGAATTTCCAATTCGAACGACAGCTCCTTCTTGAGAAAATGCCCTCATGTTTCCTGCTGGAATTTGCACGGACGAAATCGATCCTTCGTTGTGCATGACGAATCCTCCATGACGTTTCACCGCATCAGAAATCGCGACAGGATTACCTTCCACCAAAATACTCACGAGTTGTGCGGCAGGATAATCTGCAGTTTGCATGATAAGTGAAAGTGGTAGTTTGTTCCTTTCTTGTGCAATCAGAGATGCGCTAAGGATGACAAATAGAAGTGATAAAATTCGTTTCATGCGACGATGATTTTGATCAAGTGAATCCTAAAGTTCGGCATTTGATTGATAATTTCCTCGATATTTGTTGGAGTCTTCTCAAATTTATTTTTTGCCACGAAGACTCAAAGGCGTGAAGTGGCACAAAGGTGAAATTTCGGGGGCAAATGGATTTTATTGGATGAGCTGCAGAACAACCTAGTGAAAAGAAGTAATGAAAAAAGCAATCATCATTTTCACGTTAATCTTGTTCGGAAGCGATCTTTTTGCACAAAAAGATTCCGTCCTGTACGTTCAGGGATTCAATTTCAACCAAGGAATTTATCTGACGTTTGCTCAGTTCCGCTCCAATTCTCCTGTACCAAAAAGCGCGATTCTGCTTGAAGAAGATTCAACCCGTTTGGATTATGTGAAACTCGCCTTGTCCAAAGAAACTGTTCAATGGAAAGACACTTCGGGAAAAATCCAAACAACAAAAACTTCTTCGATTTGGGGATATAGTGAAAACAAAGGAGTTTTTATACGATGGAACAATCAATTCAATCGCGTTGTTGTCATAGGAAGTTTGTGTCATTTTACTTCGAACGTGACGAATTATATGTACACCGGCCCTGGAACTTATCCCAATCAACAATATGGAACCCCTGTAGAATCGCTTCAACAATATGTTATTGACATTGATTCAGCTGCAGTCTATGAATTCAACATTACTACAATGGAATATTTATTGAGAAGAGATGCTGTCCTTCATCAGGAATTTGTAGCGCTCAAGAAAAAGAAGAAGAGAGATCAGCAATTTATTTTTCTGAGACGATACAACGAGAGACATTCGTTGTATTTCACGAAATGAGAATGTGTTTATTTAATTGCCGCAACAGAATCCAATAATTTCAAGGTGTTCATCATCGTCGCTGAGTCGAGCCCGTTAGCCGAATCTGTAAGTGAATCGGAAGGTGTTTTTTTCTTAGTCAGGCTCGCTATCGAATCAGAATAGTGGAGATTATTTGCTTCTGTTGTGCTGTCAATGCACATGATTCCTACAGGATGTTCGTCTTCATCCGGTCCGCACCCTGTGAAAAGAAATGCACCAAAAACAAGGTAGAGGGCAACCGAAAATATTCTCAACCGCTCTCTGATAACTGAACTAACAGAAATTTTTACCGGAGAAAGTTGCGATTTTTTTACGCGACCACAGATTTCTCCTTCTTTACTGAAACTTAGGATCTGAACAATTTCCTCAGTCGTTTTTTCAGTGAAATCCGAAATTACTTTACAGCAACGATCACAAAACCGTCCATGTTCTTCCGGTTTCATGGAATCCCATTTTTCTGGGCAAGGAGAATTGATTGTTGGATGCATGATTTCAGTTTTGGTTAAAATACGAAAAAGTGTGATTCGGCAGTTGACCGCCCGCGCCCCCTAGCCCCCGAAGGGGGAACCGCCATCGCGCTTTGGCAGTTCCCCCTTCGGGGGCTAGGGGGCGTGGGCAGAACGGAAGCCAAACTCCATTCTTTTTTCCGATATTTGCACCTCATCTCCCAATAAAAATTACGCATGTCAGAAGGAAGACAGATTATTTTCTCGATGGTGAATGTTTCCAAAATTCACCCACCGCAGAAACAAGTTCTAAAAGATATTTACCTCTCGTTTTATTACGGAGCAAAAATTGGTGTAATCGGACTTAACGGTTCCGGTAAATCATCTTTGTTGCGCATCATTGCCGGACAAGACAAAGATTACCTTGGAGATATTCACTTTTCGCCAGGATATTCTGTTGGATTTCTCGAGCAGGAACCGAAACTCGACGAGACGAAAACAGTAATGGACATCGTGAAAGAAGGTGTTCAGGAAATCACAGATGTCTTGCGCGAATTCGAGGAAGTGAACAACAAGTTCGCTGAGCCGGATGCCGACATGGATAAACTCATTACGCGTCAGGCTTATCTGCAGGAGAAAATTGATCAGCTCGATGCATGGAATATCGAAAGCAAACTCGAACGTGCAATGGATGCGCTTCAATGTCCTGAAGGTGATACACCAATCAACATTTGTTCTGGTGGAGAGCGTCGTCGTGTGGCCTTGTGCCGATTATTACTGAAGCAACCTGATATTCTTCTCCTCGATGAGCCGACCAACCACCTTGATGCAGAATCTGTACAATGGTTGGAGAATCACCTTGCGACTTATCCTGGAACAATTATTTCTGTAACACACGATAGATATTTCCTCGACAACGTTGCTGGATGGATTCTTGAATTGGATCGTGGAGAAGGAATTCCGTGGAAAGGAAATTATTCCGATTGGCTCGAACAGAAATCGAAGCGGTTGGCAATGGAGGAAAAAACGGAGAGCAAACGTCGTAAAACACTCGAGCGTGAGTTGGAATGGGTGCGTAAAGGTCCGAAGGGGCGTCAGTCGAAATCGAAATCGCGTGTTGCGAATTACGAGAAGATGCTTGGTGAAGATGTAAAAGACAAAGAAGAAAAATTGGAGCTCTTTATTCCGAATGGTCCGCGTTTGGGTAATGAGGTTATCGAAGCTATTGATGTTTCAAAAGCTTTCGGAAATAAAGTTTTATACGAAGGATTGAATTTCAAACTTCCTCCTGCAGGAATTGTTGGAATCATCGGTCCAAACGGAGCTGGTAAAACAACTTTGTTCCGTCTCATCATGGGTGAAGAAAAAGCTGATGGTGGCGAATTCAAAGTAGGTCCAACCGTGAAAGTTGCTTACGTCGATCAGGCGCACTCGGATATTAATCCGGAGCACACTGTTTTCGAGGCAATCACTGGCGGAACAGAATACGTTGAACTCTCCGGAATCAAATTGAATTCCCGTGCGTATGTTTCCAAATTCAATTTCGCCGGACAAGATCAAGGCAAGAAAGTAAAAGTACTTTCCGGTGGAGAAAGAAATCGTCTTCACCTGGCATTGACATTACGTTCGGGAGCAAACGTGTTATTACTCGATGAGCCAACAAACGATATTGACGTGAACACGATGCGCGCTTTGGAAGAAGCACTCGAAGCATTCGCTGGTTGTGCCGTAATTATTTCTCACGATCGTTGGTTCCTTGACCGCGTGTGTACGCACATTCTCGCTTTCGAAGGAAACGGTTCTGTGTATTTCTTCGAAGGAACATACACGGAATATGAAGAGAACAAGAAGAAACGTTTGGGTGATCATGAGCCGCAACGATTCAGATATAAGAAACTTACGGTATAGGCAACCACTTTTGGAAAATCGGAAATTGAAAATCAAAAATAATTTTATCCCATGAAAAAATCATTCGCAATTCTCGCAGCATCCATTCTCCTTATTGGAGCAAGTAGTTTCGTTGCTAACGACTGCGCTTCCTTCGATCACTTTACAACAGGTACAAAGTACACAACTACCAGTTACGATGCTGGCGGAAAAGCGCAAACGTCGGTAGAAGGCACTGTAAAAGCTGTAACGGTTCTCAACGGAACTACAACCGCAACCATCGACGTTATTTCGAAAG
>CAZBYM010000355.1:0-4785 GCA_964495745.1 uncultured Chryseobacterium sp.
TTATCGCAACCACCCGCGCATTCACTGAACCTGGTCTACCGCTACATGCTCCGCAATCGTGTGCGCTGTGATGCGGATTGTTTGCACTGCTTGATCCATGTGCAATTAAGTAAACTACAGGGGCAAAGTGTTTTGTAAGACCCACACTGCGCAACATTGATTCTACCCGCGCAGTCATTTCGTCAATCGTAAAACCAATTTGCAAACCGTTCTCGCGATTATCCACATTGGTGTTCTCTACAGTGAGCTCTGCATTCTGATTCATATGCGTGAATGCGTTGGAAATTGCCGGACTCATTTTAGGACTGAAAAGATTCAGTAAAAGTCTTGCTCCTGCAAGTCCGCCAAGTGCCAGCGTGAAAATGGTTCCTCCGATAAGTGAATTGGCGTGGCGGGAGTACAATAGCTCGTGATCACGATGTTTCGGCGCCCCTGTTTCTTTGATCAGATATTTCGGAGTAACAGGTGCAGGACAAAGTTTCTCGTAAAATTTTCCACCTGCAGGTTGAAAATAAAACTCGGCGGTGAAGAAACCAGGAGTGCCTAATGTTTCACATTCCAAGTCGGTACTTTCAATGTGTCTCCTAAGCGAACACTCCCTTTCATCAATGCAAAAGAGTGCTTGAAAAGATTTAACCTCGGGTTCAATTTTCTTGCGTTCTATGTTTAATTCCATCCCGCGAAGAACTTCGTCATAATAACTCCACTCGAATGCATCTTGCCAGATTTTCAAAACTTCTGACAATTCTGTTGACGGCGTTTCTGTAAATAAGGTTGGTGCAGGTATTTCATTCGACGCACACAATGGTTCCCAGCTCTCACCGAATCTGTGATCAAGCGTGTCAATTTCAAGCAAAAGTTCGAACACGATGATTTCGCGCAGTGAAATATTTCTTGAATCAAGCAAAGTTCCAGGAGCATCTTCAATGGCCGAAACCATTCCCGACCATCCGTGATGCGCGAACTGTTGATCAAAAAGATATTGTTCGAAGCAATTTTCATTTCCGACAACTATTTTGAGCAATGAAGTAAGATCGGTTTTTCCTTCCAGCAAGAAATTCTTAGCTCTTTGAGTTTTGAAGAAACTGGAAACTGAATTTTGTTCCAGAACACGAACGGAAGAGAGAAAACCTTGCCACGAATCAGGAAATTTCCAGGTTGAAATTCCTTGATCGAGATACGCTGCAAGAATTCTGAAAAGCAGAGGATGAATTTTCGAATCAAGATCTATTCCTCTTTTTTCATTCCAGATTTTGCGAACAGCTCCGATCCTGGGTTGACGATTGGAATCAAATTCTCCGCTGAGTAATTTGTTTTTCCAGCTATCAAATTCAGCATCTCCTTTTCGCTGACGAATAGCGCGATCAATAACGGCATCTTTTATTCGTCCTTGCTTGTGCAATTGCCTGAATTCACTCACATGCAACGTAACATTATAACCGAACATGGCTGAGGCACGAAAAATCGCATCATAAAATTTCATGTTCTGAAAAGCGTGAAGTGTGTTGTGGTGAATGAAATCTTTAATCGGTGTTTGTGAAGGGAGATAATGTTTCAGTTGGTGCAATACGTCGGACTCACTGAAGTGGTGTGATTCTGTGTGCAATTGGGTTTTGACAGAATGTCCGACCTTGCCGGGTATGTTTTTTGTTATTTTCATAACTAATATTTAATGTCCTGCGACAGTTTCATATTGTGGAATGTTGATTAATTCCAGGTTGATATTTTTTTCGATTGCACCGTGCGCTTTGAAATTCCAAATGATTTCTACAACATCGTAATCAATACTCACAGATCGTGATCCATCAATAACAGCTGTTGAATTTTCCGGAAGTTCTTCCAGCATGAGTTGGATGCTCGCTTTATTTAAGAATGTGACTTCTTCTGAAAGATGAATGGTAATTTTCTTTCCTTCCTGGACGTCTTCCTTGTGGAAGAAGTGCGATGTTCGGAAGTTCGAACGCAGAATGTAGAATATCGCCACAGCCATTCCTATTCCAATTCCTTTCAACAAATCGGTGAACAGGATAGCGACAATTGTCACCATGAAAGGAACAAACTGATCCCAACCAATTTTGTACATGCTCTTAAACAAAGAGACCTTAGCGAGTTTGTATCCAACCATCAGGAGTACTGCTGCAAGACATGCGAGCGGAATCATGTTGAGAAATTTTGGAATGAGTATTGCGCATCCTAGAAGGAGAATACCATGAATGATTGCTGAAAGTTTTGTCTTTCCTCCGGAATTAATGTTCGCAGAACTTCTAACGATCACCTGAGTAACGGGCAATCCTCCGATCATACCCGAAACAATATTTCCTGCGCCTTGCGCGATTAACTCGCGGTTCGTTGGAGTTGTTCTTCTTTCGGGATCAAGTTTATCAGTCGCTTCTACACAGAGCAATGATTCGAGGCTGGCAACAATAGCAATTGTCACTGCAGTAATGTACACTTGTGGATTGCTCAATCCACTCCAATCAGGCATGCTGAAAAACCCCGTAAATTCAGAAAGTGAACCGGCTTCAGGTAACGTTACAAGATGATCACCATTCAGCGCCAATTCAGGAGCCGATAATCCAAAAGCATAGTTGATGATAACACCATGTACAACAACAATTAATGCACCGGGAACAAATTTGAACACCGCAATTTTTTTCAGGAAAGGCCGATCCATCAGAATCAAAATTGCCAGAGAAAGAATACTGATGATGACGGCCCCTGTGTTGTGGTAACGGACGGCATAATATAATTCTGAGAAAGTGTTGTGTTTGTCTTTCTGCAAGAACTCTTCATCACCAACAATATCTTTGTCAAAACCTAGAGCATGTGGAATCTGTTTCAGAATGAGAATTAACCCAATTGCTGCCAGCATTCCTTTTATGACTGACGAAGGGAAATAGTAACCAATGATTCCGGCTTTCATGACTCCCAAAAGGATTTGTATAACTCCAGAAAGAACAACAGCGGCTAGAAATAGCTGAAATCCCGTAACCGTTCTCAAAGATTCCATCTGGGCTTCATACTCGCCTAACGTAATTCCAAGACGTGCTGCCTCAGCTGGAAAATCAGCTGGATTAAGGTTCATGCCTGCCCATTCGGGTTTTAGCGCTGCGATCGATGCCAACACAATTGTTGTGAGACCAGCAGCTGGACCACTTACACCAAGCGTTGAACCACTCACAATTCCTACTACGATTCCTCCCACAATTCCTGCAATTATTCCAGAGAAGAGCGGAGCGCCAGAGGCCAGAGCAATTCCAAGACACAATGGCAAGGCGACGAGAAAAACAACCAAGCCGGCTGGCAAGTCATTTTTTAAACTATTCAGGGAAATTTGTGTCCCTTTATTTTTTGCATTCATATTCTTGAAGTAAATGGAATTTGTACATCCGGATCGAATAGTTCACGGCCCCACAATGGTGTCTGGGTACAGAAATACTAGAGCAATCTTTTGGAATAGAAAATGGCTTGACTCTAATGATTAGAAATCAGTAGTGACAAGCAGGCCGTTGCCGGAAAGGCTACGGCGACTAAACTAACTCGGGAGGTGGAGAATGATCTTCAGGTGTGTAACCTGGATCATGTAATAATGCGTCTGCTGTTTTGATGAGCAAACCTGAAGACAGTCCCAAAAGTGAAACATCATGAATTGAAAGAAATTCTTTTACATCTTCTTTCTCTTTCGTTTCTTCTTCGGACTTATCTTCTTTCTCGCTTTCAGAATTGAGTGGATTCTCGTCCGAAAATACGGCGCGGTTGTATTCTTCGCTGAATATTTCAGGAAGCAGCTCTGGAACCCCGCTGAAGAAAGTCAGGGTCAGAAGAAACAAAGCTGCAGAGAATATTTTCATTGATTTCGGACCTCAAATTAGTAAGATCGGATGCAAAGATAGCAATGGTTATGATATGTTCTGCATAGGAATTCGCAGGTGCTTAATTTATAATTGTGATAAATATCGCGTGGAAAATCTTAACATTGTTATGTACCAAAACCATTAGTCATGTTATACGGAGCATTAATCGGAGCTGCAGTTGGTTTGATCGGATATGCAATTGCTGCGATCATTAAGAAAAACAAAAAGCAATAAGTAAGTCCCACAAAAGGAGTCCGAAGGACAGGCTGCAAAGTACAAAACGCAAAAAATCGTGAGTTGGCTTCACTTCTTGAAGTTGATTCACGATTTTTTTTTGTCCGAAGGATTCCTTTGGAGTTATTCCGGAAGAATTGACAAGGGAAAAATTTTCACGTCTCTCGCGTAGTCTTTTTTCAACTGAAAGGATACGTAGGTGATAGGCATTCCCATTCCTAGAAATTTTTTCTCGTAGGTTGTTCGAATCGCGCGTAAGACATGATTTTCTTCTTTTATTGTATGGTGTACGTCGGGATTGGCTTCGATCATTAAGTGTCCTTCTTCAAGAATTAACTGCTGCGTATATTCGTGTAGCAGTATGCTATCGGTCTTTAAATGGATAATTCCGTTGGATTTTAACAAATGCCAATAACGCTGCAGGAACAATGGTGCCGTTAATCGCTTTCTCTCTTTCTCCTTCTGCGGATCAGGAAAAGTAATCCATATTTCATCAACTTCATTTTCGGCAAACATTGCGTTGATGAAATCAATTCGTGTTCGCAAAAATCCAGCGTTCGTAAGATTGGTGTCAAGGGCTTGTCGCGCTCCAATAAACATTCGCGCCCCTTTGATGTCGATACCAACGAAATTTTTATCAGAAAACCGCTGCGCCATTCCAACAGTATATTCTCCTTTCCCACAACCCAATTCGAGA
>CAZBYM010000356.1:0-4778 GCA_964495745.1 uncultured Chryseobacterium sp.
CCTTACTTCAATTGGGAGCGCCAAACCCAGTCTCATCGATAAGTTAGATCTGTAATATTTACAATCTTTGTAAGCCACCAATCCAGTTGGAGAATACAAATTGCTGTCAATATCGGAATCCCAAGTTGAGACGGTGTTATATCTCGGGCCGACGTATAGAACTGCAATTTGGCCAAACATAAAACCTATATCCAGCCCGCCTCCCATGGCAACTGCAAGACCATCCATTTCAAGCACTGAGAATTCTTCTCCCATCGTATAGTTCGATGACCATCCAGTCATGAACTGACCGCGTAGATGCGTGCGTAACACTCGAGCTGAATCCGAACTTCCGGCACGAACGCATTTCGGTAATGTCGCCAGCCAAGTAACAATGACTATTGTCCAAAAAACTTTGCGCAACATGGAGTCGTATTTAAAATGATGTGTTAAGTGAATTTACAGAGAATTGCTCAAAATATCAAGCGTTGGTGCGTTATAACACTAATTAATGGATTAGATTTACGTTGTACCAAACGCATCACTCTATGCGCAAATTCTACACTTTCTACCTCATTGTTTTTCTTTCAGCGACAGCATTTGCCCAAACCAACATCATTTCCACAAATCCGCTCGCAGAGCAGGTGATGCTCGGTAATTACAATCCGACAACGTATCAGGCAACGAATGTGTTGAATCATCCTGTTACAATTTCGCAGGGAATTCTGGCTGAAGTAAATGCAGATTCGTTGAAGAGTTACATTATTCAGCTCGCGGGTTTTGGAAACAGAAATACTGCCGGAGATACAGTTTCAAATACGTTCGGCGTTGGCGCAGCTCGTCGTTGGGTGTTTCAGAAATTTAACGAGTTCGGTGCCGCGAATGAAAACCGTTTGATTCCGTCCTATCTTCAATTTGATCGACTTGTTGGAAACATGCCGCAGCATCGAAATATTTTTGCAGTATTGCCGGGTCTCGATACTTCAGACAAGCGTGTGATATTTATCGAAGGACATATGGATTCTCGTTGTGAGGGATTGTACGATTCTTTGTGCAGCGCCCAGGGAGTTGAAGACAACGCAACTGGAACGGCGCTTGTGATGGAACTCGCACGTGTGATGAGCAAGTACAGTTACAATCACACGATCGTATTTCTAGTTACTATTGGCGAAGAGCAAGGATTGTATGGAGCTGAAGCCTTTGCAGAATATTGTGTTCAGAAAGACATTGCCATAAAAGCGGTGCAAAATAATGATGTGATTGGTGGAGTAATCTGCGGACAAACTTCTTCTCCTCCAAGTTGCCCTGGGATTGGCAACATCGATAGTGTTGGTGTGCGATTATTTTCTGCAGGAAGTTTCAATTCGCCTCACAAGGGATACTCGCGTTTTATTAAGCTGGAATATAAAGAAATGATCGCTCCATTTTCTCCAGTGCAAACAGATGTGCGCATTATGTCTCCGGAAGATCGAACTGGCCGCGGTGGTGATCACATTCCATTCCGGCAGAATTTCTTTACTGCTATGCGACTAACTTCTGCCAACGAACATGGTGACGCGAATGTTGCGGATACGAATTATGCAGATCGTCAGCATACAACACGCGATACATTAGGAATGGATACCGACAATGATCTGATCATCGACAGTTTCTTTGTCGATTTCAATTATCTCGCAAGAAATGCGGTCATCAATGGTAACGCAGCCGCAATGTGTGCGATTGGCCCAAAGACGCCCGACTTCACGTTAGGAGTAAATGACAGCGATCTTGTAATTACAATAACACAACAAACGCAATATGCTGTTTATCGCATCGGAGTAAGAACAACAACCAACGATTGGGATTCTGTATATACGTTCACCGGATCGTTGACAGACACAATTGATGTGCTTCCATCCACATGGTATCGCGTGAGTGTTTGTTCTGTTGATACAAACGGAATTGAAAGTGTTTTCTCGCGCGAAATACAAACGACTCCTGTTGGAGTAGAAGAAATTCCTGCGCCTTCTATTGGCGTTTCGCTCATGCAGAATCGTCCGAATCCATTTGATGAAGCGACATGGATTCTTTTCAACGTCGAGTCGATGCCTTCACATAAAACATCTTCTGTGATTGTTACAGACATCAACGGAAAACTGGTGCAGGAAATTCCGGTTGAGATGCAAATCGGATTGAACGAAGTTTTGTACACGCACGGATATGGAGCAAGCGGAACGTATTTGTATTCGCTCGTGATTGACGGTGTGGTGGTGCAGACGATGGAGATGGTGTTTGCGAATTAACTTGCCAAACTTCGGCTCCGCTCAGTCTGACAAGTCGTTTCGACACAAGTTTCTCGTAGTTGGGGTAGAATAAGATCGCCTATTCAGATTGAATTAGTACGCAACATGTTGTCAGACTGAGCGGAGCCGAAGTCGGGCAACAGGCTACTGCAACGTCATCGTCGTCTCACCAATAATCGCGTTATCACACACAATTTCGATGCGGTACAATCCTGGAAGAAACTCATCTTCTTCTTTCTGCTTGTTACAATAAATCAAAACGCTCATCGCCTGATTCTGATAATCGACAGCTTTCTTCGCAGCGTAAAAGCCTTGACTTCCTGAACCCCACGAAAACTGGTGATCAGGATCCTCCGCCTGCGTAAGTTCCTTGCCATCTGGTGTCATCACACGAACGTAAACTGTATGTGGACCCGCTTTTGTCAAATCATTATCCGCAACGTCGAAAGCAACTTTGATCTTGTCGACTTTACTTGCTTTGTTTGTTTCCGTTTCTTTTTTTCCGTTCCGCGATTTATTCACACCCGTTGCACGAATATTCAATGTCGAAAGCAAAGCGGCTTTGTCAATACGATTCTGAAGCGATGTTTTTTCTCCTGTAATTGCAGTTACTTTTCCTTTTTCCTCATCAAGCGCAGTCAATACTTCTGCTTTCTCCGCGCGAAGCGTATTGTTCAATGTGTTGAGCGAATCAATCGTCACGATATACCCTTGCATAATTGCACGAAGCGTTTGCGTTTCCTTTTTCAATTTTGCAATGATGTATTTATCGCCTTTGTGCTTTTCCGCTTCTACTAACAATGAATCGATGTACGCCTTTTTCAATTCAAGTTCAGCAGAAAGTGCCGCGTCTGTAGTTTGAAGTTCGGCATACTGAGCTTTCAAATCTTCCAGATCACTTTTCACATCTTCGCGCTCTTGAATTACTTGCGTAATGGTGATCTCGCGTTCTGCAACAATAACTTTCAGTTCACTGAACTGCATTGCGAGATAAACACACAATCCTCCAAGGAGAAAAATTACTGTGAGGTACAGAAAATGCAATTTCCTGTTGTTTTGTTTCTCGTTGTTTTTCTGTTCTTCCATTTTTTTGGGCAATTATCCTTTACTTTATCCTGCAATATTCAGACCTGAATTTGAAGCAAAATTAAACAATTATGGATGCCGCGAGATTTGTTCAGTATTCCGAAGACTTTATAGGGCTTGTTTATCCCCGGCTTTGCGCAGTTTGCAGTGGCAATCTTGTGAAAGGCGAGGAAGGATTTTGTGTGTCCTGCGAAACTGAACTTCCCAGAACATACGATGAACTCAATCCGGCTGAAAACCCCACTGCCAGAGTGTTCTGGGGTCGTTTTCCACTCGAAGCGGCTGCTTCTTGCTTCGTGTTTTCGGGTGCTGGCAAAGTTCAGGAACTTGTCCATAATCTGAAGTACAACGGTCGCCAGGATGTTGGTATTGCTGCAGGAAAATACTTTGGAACCATCCTGAAAGATATTTCACCATTTTTAACAGGAAACCTGATTGTGCCGGTTCCGCTTCACGAAGACAAACTGCTTACGAGAGGTTATAATCAGGCGGCCTGCATTGCCAAAGGACTTTCTGAGGCCATGAATATTCCTTACAGCGAAAACGCAATTGTTCGACTGAAAGCAACTTCATCACAGACCAGAAAAAGTCGTGAAGAACGCTGGGACAACGTAGGTGAAGTTTTTGCTTCTCCATTGAAGGCAGATTTAGCTGGTAAGCACATTATCATTGTCGACGATGTTATTACTACGGGCGCAACTTTGGAAGCATGTGTTCTGCCTCTGTTGGACATTCCTAACATTCGAATTAGCATAGTTTCACTCGCTGCAGCTCGCGATTAGGGAAGTTCGCAGCGGCAGTAGGCAGTGGCAGTCTCAACGCAAGAACGCAGAATGCGTTTCCCAGATCGCCGTGTCGACTTGGGAAACAATTAGTTTTCGTTCGCCGTTACGCCGCGACAGAGCCTGCACTGAGGAACCGAAGTGTGGTGAAAAAAAGCTGCGGTTCACGGTACTAGGTTAATTCCGATCTTTGCAAACGAAATCATGGCAGAGTCAATTCACATTTCAGGACAAACCAAAGCAGAGAAATATGCTTCTCTCTTGCCACAATTAATATCCTTGTGTGAAGGAGAATCTGATCGTACCGCCAATCTTGCCAACATTTCTGCGGCACTCAAACAAACTTTCGGATTTTTTTGGGTTGGATTTTACATTGTCAAGAATAATGAACTTGTTCTTGGTCCGTTTCAAGGTCCAATAGCTTGTACGCGAATTGCACTCGGACGAGGAGTCTGTGGCACTGCGTGGAAAGAGAAGAAAAGTATTCTTGTTCCGGATGTTGAACAATTTCCGGGACATATTGCGTGTAGTTCAGAGAGCAAATCAGAGATTGTTGTTCCTGTTTTTGATCTTTTGGGAGAAGTGAGCATGGTTCTTGATGTTGATAGCGACAAAGTGAATGATTTTGATGAGCACGATGCAAAACATC
>CAZBYM010000357.1:0-4757 GCA_964495745.1 uncultured Chryseobacterium sp.
AGCAAACGTTTTTTCAATTCTTCATTCTCCACTTCGAGCGCGAGCATTCCTGTGATTTCCCAACTCTTCGAGTCAAGAAAAGCATCGAGTGCCTGAGCTTGCGCCGTAGTACGAGGGAAGCCGTCGAAAATAAATCCCTTGGGAGCAGAGTGTTTATTCACTTCCGACTCTAACATCCGAATCGTTACTTCATCCGGAACAAGATCTCCTTTGTCCATGTAACTCTGAGCAAGTTTTCCAAGTTCTGTTGCACCCTTGATATTTGCACGAAAAATATCACCTGTTGAAAGATGAACCAACCCATATTTCTCGATGAGTTTGGCAGATTGGGTTCCTTTGCCTGAACCGGGAGGGCCGAATAAAACCAGATTTAACATTTTCAATTTGCAATTTGCAATTTTCCATTGTCAGTTGATCAACATTTTCCAGTATGAATGGAAAATTGAAAATCGACAATTGAAAATCAGTTTATGACTTTATTACATATATATCTTTCAGATTCCTTCCCAACCCATCGTAATCCAAACCGTATCCTACGATAAACGCATTAGGAATTTCTAATCCGATGTAATCAATCTTGATGTCTTTCTTGTATGCTTCCGGTTTGAACAAAAGTGTGGCAATTTTCACAGACGCGGTATGACGTTGGTCAAGATCGGCCATCATTTGCACAATAGTTGTTCCTGTGTCAACAATATCTTCGACAATAATTACATCGCGTCCTTTGAGATTTTCATTGAGACCAATCAACTCTTTCACTTTCCCTGTACTGCTTGTGCCCTGATACGATGAAAATTTCACGAATGAAACTTCACAGTCAACATCAATCGATCGCAATAAATCCGCGGCAAAAAGGAAAGCCCCATTCAATACAACCAAAAAAAGCGGATTTTTGCCGGCATAATCAGAATTTATTTTTTCCGCAACGAGTTTAACAGCGGCGCCAATTTTTTCCCCGGAGAGATAGGGTACGAAAGTTTTGTCGGCCAGCTTAACTTCTTTTTTCAAGATGGGCAAAAGTAACCTTTTTGGCAGAATTGCCACTAAGACACAAAGGCTCGAAGAACACACGAAGAATTGCTTTGTGAATCTTTGAGTCTTAGTGCCTTGGTGGTAAATAACAATTCATGTTCAAAACTTCTATTGCAAAACGCTAACAAATCCTGTTGACAATGCGTTAACTTAGTGTGGATAAGTTTCCAGTCCTGACAGACGAGGTTTATCTACTTTTGGAACCCTTTCCAAAAAAATACCCCCTATGAGTACCGAGCACAACAAAAACACGACCCGACGATCCCCGCAACTGGCACAAGTTTCACAGCAGTTGTATGAAATCGGCAAGTTGCCGCCTCAAGCAGTTGAATTAGAGGAAGCTGTACTTGGCGCGTTGATGTTGGAGAAAGATGCATTGACTGCCGTAATTGATATTCTGCAACCAAAAAGTTTTTATCGCGAAGCGCATGGACGGGTTTTCTCCGCGATACAGACTCTTTTTCAGCGATCTGAACCAATCGATATTCTCACCGTTACTCAGGAATTGAAAAGAACCGGTGAACTTGAAATTATCGGTGGTGCATATTACATTTCTCAACTCACTAATCGCGTAGCAAGTTCTGCTAACGTTGAATTTCACGCCCGTATCATTGCGCAGAAATTTATTCAGCGCGAATTGATTCGTATTTCAAGTGATACGATTCGTGAAGCATATGAAGATACTGCTGACGTATTCGATTTGCTGGATCATGCAGAGCGAAATCTATTCTCGGTTGTTGAAGGAAACATTCGCAAGAACTACGACAAAATGAGTTCGCTGATCAGCCAGGCGATGATTCAGATTGAAAACGCGAAAAATCAGAAGACCGGCGTAAGCGGAGTTCCAAGCGGATTTACTGATCTCGATCGCATGACATCTGGCTGGCAGAATTCAGATCTTGTGATTATTGCAGCTCGTCCAGCGATGGGAAAAACGGCTTTCGTATTGTCACTCGCACGAAATGCTGCAGTAGATTTTCAACGACCAATCGCGGTTTTCTCTCTTGAGATGGCTTCAGTACAATTGGTGCAACGATTAATTTCCGCAGAAGCAGAATTGCCAGCAGAAAAACTCAAGAAAGGTCAACTTGTTGATCATGAAATGCAGCAATTGCACGTGAAGATTGGTAAACTTTCAGAAGCGCCATTGTTCATTGATGATACTCCCGCACTTTCCATATTTGAAATGCGTGCAAAATGCCGCCGTTTGAAAGCGCAACACAATATTCAGATGGTGGTTGTCGATTATCTTCAGCTCATGACAACTGGTGGCGATAATAGTCGTGGAAATCGTGAACAGGAAATTTCAACCATCTCGCGGTCATTGAAAAGTATAGCGAAAGAATTAAATATTCCTGTGATTGCACTTTCACAGTTGAGTCGTGCTGTTGAAACGCGTGGAGGAGACAAACGTCCACAACTTTCTGACTTACGTGAATCCGGAGCAATCGAGCAAGATGCAGATATGGTCTTGTTCATACACCGTCCGGAATATTACGGTTTCACTCAGGATGCTGAAGGAAATGCAACAAATGGTTTGGCAGAAATTATTATTGCGAAACATCGTAACGGAGCAGTAGGAAGTATGAATCTTCGATTCGTTGATCGCCTTGCTAAATTTATGGATATGGATGGTGGAATGAATGGCGGTGGCGGCGGAACGTATTCCAATCCGCCGAACGGAAACTACGATCCAAAAGCCGGTCTCGATCCAAACGATGAATTCAGCAATCCAAACGGAGGAAATATTATTCGCGGTTCGAAGCTGAACGATATTGAAGAAGATCCGTTTTAGGATAATAAACTCTGCGAGAAATTGAGCTACTTAATAGGACGCGGATTGTGATTCACTAAAGCGAATCACTCACGGAAAAAACGGATTGACGCGGATATTTTCAAACCTTCGGTTTGAAAACGGCCTTCATAGGAAATCACTTCAGCCATACCTCGAATACGTTGCACGATCGCGCAGCGATCATCCGTACAAATCCGTCCTTTCCGTGAGCAACCGCAGGTTGCAATCCGCGTTCCTATTTCTCCCTTCCCTTTTTCACGTGCAACACGATCGCGCAGCGATCATCCGTACAAATCCGTCCTTTCCGTGAGCAACCAAAGGTTGCAATCCGCGTTCCTATTAAATAGCACATGCTTTTACCAAGGCCGAGTACAGTTCACAGTTTTTAACGTGATAAACGAGCGTTAACCATGAACCGGGAACTATGAACTGTGAACTTATCCGTAACTTCGGTATGACTTTCGCAGTAACAGCATCATGATGAAATCTGTTTTCACGTTATTGTTCCTTTTTGCATTCACCATTTCCCGTTCGGCGCAGATTCTGATTCCGATGGACGATTCGCAGCGCGACCATTTACGTGCATATGGCGTTTGTTACAAAGTGCTGAACAAAGGAGGAACTGCACAATGGTTGCTCAATTACCGTTACGGATCATTTCTGTTTCCTTACACCAAAGAAGACGAACAGGAATGCCAGGTTATGGGCGTTTCTTTTGAAGTAATTCCTGATGCAATGGCTGCCGGAATCATCACGGAAATTTCCAGCCCTGAAAAAAACATGGATGCTGTGAAGTTGGAAAAGCCGCCAAAAATTGCAGTGTACACGCCTTCCAACAAACAACCGTGGGATGATGCGGTAACAATGGTGTTGAAATACGCCGACATTCCGTATGATACAATTTACGATGAGAAAGTAATTCAAGGCATTCTTCCGAAATACGATTGGTTGCACTTGCACCATGAAGATTTTACAGGACAATACGGAAGATTTTGGGCAGGATTTCAGAATGCACCGTGGTATAAAGCTGATGTTGCGAATAACGAATCAACAGCAGCTGAACTTGGATTCCGAAAAGTTTCCGAATTGAAACTTGCCGTTGCAAAAAAAATAAAAGAGTTTGTTGCAGGAGGTGGATTTCTCTTCGCGATGTGTTCCGCAACTGATTCGTATGATATTGCGCTTGCTGCAGAAGGAATTGACATTTGCGACAAAATGTACGATGGAGATGGAATGGACATGAAAATGAACACGAAACTCGCGTATGAAAATTGTTTCGCATTTACAGGATTCCATTTGAAAATGAATTCTACTGAATATGAATTTTCTGACATCGACACGTACGGAACACGAATTCAACGTGGAGTAACAGAAACGAATGATTATTTCTCTTTGTTCGAATTCTCAGCAAAATGGGATCCGATTCCAACGATGTTGTGTCAGAATCACGCGAATCTTGTAAAAGGTTTCTGGGGACAAACAACAGGCTTCGACAAAGCATTAGTGAAACCGGGCACGCTCATCATGGGTGAGAACAAAGCGATCAATGAGGCACGCTACATTCACGGAGAAGCAGGAAAAGGAATGTGGACATTTTACGGTGGTCACGATCCGGAAGACTATCAGCATCGCGTTGAAGAACCGCCTACAGATTTATCGTTGTATCCTAACTCTCCTGGATATCGTTTGATTCTGAATAATATTTTGTTTCCTGCAGCGAGGAAGAAGCATCAGAAGACGTAATTCTTTGATCATTGTACGTTGTACGTTTGGCATTGCACATTAATCACCGAACAATGAACAACTCTCAATACTCAACTTTCAATGTTCAAGTAAGGAAGAAGCATCAGAAGACGTAATTCTTTGATCATTGCTCATTGTACGTTTGGCATTGAACATTAATCATCGAACAATGAACAACTCTCAATAT
>CAZBYM010000358.1:0-4726 GCA_964495745.1 uncultured Chryseobacterium sp.
GAAAAACAGTCTTCGCTACATGCGACAAAAACATCGAGCTCGCTTCTTGAACGTAGTAACATCCTGCATGAAATAACGGATCGTGGGTGAATGAAGGTCGTTGAGCAAGGTAATAGCCGGAGTCGCACCATCGAACTTTGTCAGACTGAGCGCCTGCCCGCCGTGGTGGGGAGTCGAAGTCGACAAGGTTGCTGGATTTCTTCATCTCATTCACTCGTATCGAAACCGGCGCTTTATCCTCATACGCTTTTGCAAAAGCATCAAACTCATCGCCGAGTGATTGCTTTAATGTTTCAAGATGGTGCGGAGGAAGATTCACGAGGTGAAGTTACCAATAAGCGTTCGTTTTGTTTGCTCCTCTGCTCACGCCCCCTAACCCCCGAAGGGGGAACCGCCATCGCTCAATAAGACGAAAGTGCGGCTGGGGTTCTCTCCATTGGAGAGTTAGTGAGGCGTGGGGAGGAGAGAAAAAAATGAATAGTGTTCTATGTAACAACTACTGCTTCTTATAACTCACATCTTTCCCATCTTTCACCGAATGCAATCCATCCATCGCGCCGTACCAAATGGTTCCTTGCGCATCTTCTTGTGCACCGAAAATTCCCAGATTGCTAACTTCTTTGACAATTACTTCATAGTTCTTACCATCAAAACGCGAAATTCCATCAGATGTAATGAGCATGTTACTTGAATTGTCTTCGCAAACGTAACCGGTGAACTTGTCATTGATCAATGTTATTTCATTATTACTTCCGGGAATAGTTTTCGCACGATACAAACCGCGTGCTGCTGCGATCAGTATATCACCGGAATGTTCAGCGTAGAGATCACGGACATTTGAATACGGTGTTTCATATTCAGTGCGTATTTCTCGAATAGTTTCTCCTTCGAGAATATACAATCCGTAAGAAGTTCCGATCCAAATATTGCCGTTTCTATCTTGAGAAATTGCTTGCGCATTTCCCTTTAAGGAATCACTCTCCGGATAATTCCTGAATACCTTTCCATTGTACATGCTCACTCCGCTGTCTGATGCGAACCAGATATTTCCTTTTGTATCTTCAAAAAGATCGAACACTCTATTGTTTAGTAAACCATGATTAGTATTGAGATTGATGAATCGCGAACCATCGTACTTGTAAACTCCAGCTCTCATTGAACCGAACCAGATATTTCCTTTTGAGTCTTGCATCAAACTGTAAATTCTGTGATGCGACAAACCGTTTTTCAAAGTGTGGTTGGTAAATTCTTTCCCATCGTAACTCACAATGCCATCCCAAGCAGCCAGCCAAACAATTCCATTCTGATCGATCGCAACATCACGTACAATTCCTGATGGTCCATATTGTGAAACGATTTCTGTTGGATGGGTCCAGTTTGCGTCTGGAGTAAGTGGTTTTTGAACGATTGGAATTGTTGAACCAGTAGCAACTGTATCAATTGCGGCTACAGGCTTCGGATCGGATGAACACGCCACAATGCAACTCACAATAATAGAAACAATGGTAACACGAGGAATCCAACTCATTGCTGGAATTTAATTAGTAAGTCTCCTTTTATGCAGCAAACTCCCATCATCGTACTGAACCAAATATTGCTTTCGCGATCTTCTATGGCACAGAAAATCTGACCGTCAGTCATGTCATTTGTTTGTGCGAGGATTCTGAAAATGATTCCATCATATCGCGTCAATTCCATTCCGTGGCTTGTTTTAGTCATTGAGTTGTAGCTAGAGGAGCAAATGAGGAGATGACCATCACGGCTTTCATGGATGTGACTCGTGGAGTTTGGTCGGACGATTGAAAGTTGTTTGGTTCCATCTGCTAGTAAAGTGCATTTTTGCAAATCGATTTCAGAGCCAATCCACATTACATCTTTACCGTCGCGTTCAATGTCTCGTACATTAACAAATGCGGTGCCATTAGAGCGCAGATAGGGTGTGATTTTCTTTTCTTCATAATGAAAAACACCATCATCTGTTCCCATCCAAATCGTACCATTCTTGTCTTGCGAAATGGTATGCACTGATCCGGTCAACTCGTCTTCTCCATCTAAACTTACAAATGATTTGCCGTCATATTGACTTACACCGCCGCGTGTACCGAACCAGATGTTCTCTTCCTCATCTTCGAATATACACTCGACGAAATTGCTCACCAATCCTTCTTTCGTGCTGATCCATTTATAAGTTGTTCCATCATAACGGTAAACACCTGCGCCTTGTGTACCAAACCATAAAATACCTTTGCTATCCTCGATCATGCAGAAGAAACGGTTGTGTAATAATTTTTCTTTCAAGGTGATGTTGGTGAAAATTTTTCCATCATACATGATTAATCCTTCCCACGTGGCGAGCCAAATGTTTCCGTTTTTGTCCTGCAAAACTTCACGGGTGATATTATTCGGTCCGAATAGAGAAAATGTATCATGAGGTTCAACGAAGTATGGATCGATTCCGGGAATATTCTGTGGATCTTCTCCGGGGATTACGGCTGATGATAGTGTGCTGTCGTTGTGTTGTGAAGGATCGCTATCGGATGAACAAGATCCGAAAATCGCGAGTAGAATGAATACACAAGGAAACGTAAGGCGTCTCATAGTTTTGGCTTCTGTATAAAGGTACAGTGTCAGCTGGAATAGCAACGAAGGGTAAATGTTAATAGTTCTTGTGAGAATTGTTCCTTCCTGAACGCGGCAGAAAAAGCCCAACTGCATTTTGAAATCGGTGTCGTTTGAAGTAATTTGCAGTAACACAAAACATAAGCATGAAGAAACTTCTACTCATTCTGTTCGCGGCTCTTACTCTTCCTTCCTTCAGCCAGTCGTGGGCGGCTCCGGGAGCAACATGGTATTACGATTTATCGATATATACTTTTCCAGGTCTGTTAGACGGTTACGAACGTATTCAGAACATAGGTGATACGGTCATCAACAGCCGGCAGTATAACAAATTACAGATTTATCGTGAGTGGTATAATCCGAGCACGCAAACCAATGATAGTTATTATGTTCCGCAGCTCGAGTTTACGCGAAGTGATAGCGGAGTTGTCTATTACTATCGTGATAGTGCGGATTATGTTCTTTATGATTTCAATGCACAACCGGGCGACACTTGGGTGCTACGCAATGAATTTGAAAACTCACCTTGCGATACATCGAGCATAATCGTCGACAGTATTTCATTCCGAATTATTAACGGAGACACATTGCGGGCATTGCGAACAAGTCCGCTGAACTGGACGGGTATTACTTTTTATTATCCTCCACTCATAGAAAAGATTGGTGGAATGGCCAACCTGTTTCCGTACACGATGTGCATCACCGACATTCCACAAGGCAATAATTTGCGATGTTATTCCGACAGCACGGGATGGACTTATCAGAATCCCTATTGGATGTTTCCGTGTGATGATATTATGCGTGTTGAAGAACCGATACAAAGTAATTCCTTCACGATAATTTCAGATGTGCAATCTCACATGCTCACTTTGACAGGAACTCCAATTCGTGTTGGCACTGTCATTCAGATTTACAATGCGAACGGGCAATTGGTGTTGGAGAAAATTTCGGAATCAGAGAATTCGGTGCAAGTGAATTTTGCCGGCGTTGCTGGTGGGATTTATTTTGTGACGGTTACTGGAGAAGAGAGTAGGGTGAGTGAGAAAGTTTGGATAACAGGGAACTAACATTATTCTTAATTCTATTTCGAACCCAGAACCGGTTGATGTTTAATAAACCCTTCGGGTGCATTTTCATCCCACGGAAAAACTCCGCTTACGGTTGGATAAACACATTGCAAAACAGGAAACGCGTCTGACTTGTAAAACTCATGCGCCCGACCGAAGTACTCATCATAAAATTCTTTTTTCACTTCGATCATCGCACATTGAAAGTCATCGAGAATATCCGGATACGATTGACCCGAAGCAAATGACTTTCCATTCTTAATATCGTAACAAATATTATTGATGAGAACTTGCGCGAGATCTTGCTTCAATCCGATGAAAATAATTTCAGGATGTTTGAAGGTGTGAAACAATCCAACAGAGTAAGAGAATCCCGAACCGGTTTCATCACTGAGGACGTGAATGATGTGGCAGCCGTGGAGGGCGATGTCGGAGAGGATTTGTTGGTTGGAGGAAGTGAAGTCTGTCATAGATTATCTATGTGGCGTTGTTAAAACATCCAACTGGATAAAGTGGCTTTTGTTTTCTCCCATCCCAGAGTTTTTGGATTCAATATGAAATGAATAATTTGACCATTGTTGAGGTAGATTATTTCACCCCAACCACCAAATTTAAAGTCCATCACGACATTAGCCTGTGCTACTAACCAGCTTTGAATATGTTCTGATTCGCTTCCAGAACAATCGACTAGAAAAACTGGTATTGGAGCAGGACCAAGTTCTTTCAGAATTTCTGCAACCATACCTCTAGTTCCTTGTTCAGGACCTGACCAATTTACTTTTAAGTAACAGATCGCCTTCTCAAGAAGTAAAATTTCTCTGAATGGTGTGTTGGTTTGCTTGAGCGGATGAAACATGTGAAAAGTTAGCAATTTATCCCAACAAAAAAGCCGCTCCCTCTCGGAACGGCTTTTTCTATTTTACACGGGACTTTACTCTCGTCTTTCGTCTCTCGACTGGCGACTATTTCGTCTTCACCGAATCCACCACAGCCTTAAAAGCATCAGGATGATTCATTGCAAGATCAGCAAGAGATTTGCG
>CAZBYM010000359.1:0-4707 GCA_964495745.1 uncultured Chryseobacterium sp.
ATTCAGCGATACAATTCAATTCACAAATACGTATCTCAATCCGGTGATGAATGCGATTTTCCTGATGAAGGTGGATGGTTCTGGAAACGAATTGTGGTTCCGTCGAGCAAGCGGATCGTATTCCATTGCTTATGCACTGGCATTAGACAACAATCAAGATGTGTACATGACTGGCGATTACCAAGGACAACTCGCGTTCTACGGCACAACAAATAATTTCCTGAGCGACAATTACAGCGACCGTGTTTTTCTCGCGAAATATTCTCCTTCAGGAAATTTCATTTGGGCCTCGTCATCTTCCAGCGACAGTTATGTTTCGTCAAGGTGTGTTGCTGTAGATCCGAATAATGATCCGTACATACTTGGAGAATTCAGTTGCACGATGAATGACTACGCAGATGTTTATGGACAGGGAACTTTTAACAACGTTGGTTATTGGGATTTGTTCGTGAGCAAATTTAATGCCTCGGGAACTTTTCAATGGTCAAGAAATTTTGGCGGCCCTGGAACAGACAAAGCGCATGGACTCGTTGTGAAAACAGTTGATCGGCCAATTGTTGCCGGCAGCTATGAAAAGCGAATGACCTGGCCAGTTGGTTTCTTGCAACTGCGTTCTGATCCTTGGACGACAGATTATCTAATCACGTCCAACGTTCAAAACACTTCGTACTGCAGCGACCCGACTTACGGAGATTACAGTGGAATAAAAGCTTTAGGTTTCAGTGACGGATTTATCGCGGAGCCAATTGATATTACGCGTGAGCCATACGATTATTACAATCGTCTCGGAAGCGGATGCACCAGGAATTTTGTAAGCGGCTGCGTTGATTCTTCATTCCTTTTTCTGTGTCCGGATACTGTGACGTTCTGTGGCAACGGAACAATTAATGCCAACACTTGGACCGGTTCCGGAATTTGGGGAACCTTTGGCCCTGAATATGATTTTCAATGGAACACAAGTTCAGTTGATACATTCAACTACAAATTCGTTACGGTTACAAACGATTATTCCGTGAGTATGACAACGCGCGATGGTTGTTACACTTCTTCAGATACGATGCACGTAATCGTAAATCCGCTACCTGCAGCGCCAACTATTTCTGATGATGAATTGGTAAACGTCAATCATCCGCCATTCGCTTTGGATATTCATCTGTGTCAACCTGATTCTGTTTGGATTTGGGGAGGTAATTATCTACCAACTGACAACATCGCGTGGCACAGCGGAACGGGGCCGGGCGGTCCGATCATTACAACGAATGATTCCATCAACGAGTGGACTTCCGGATGGTACAATTTTGTTGTGACCAACCAATTTGGTTGTATGCGGTACAATCGTGTGCAATTGTACATGGATTCAATTCTGCCTCCTTGGATTATCAAGAGTTTGATTCCCGACACAATCGTTACTTGTCAAGGCCGACCAATTCGCTTGCTTTTGTATGACAGCATTTCGAATCCTTCCGGAAATCCGAACTATATTCTTTACAATCATACTCAGCATTGGGTATCATCTCCTACGCTAAACATTTCTCCGTCGTTCACTCAAATTGCCGGAACTTTCATTGCGCAAACTTCCGGAACATACTATGTTACTGATTCAATTTTTCATCAGAACATGTGCGGAGCAGACACGATAATTTTTATTGACACATTTTATCTCGACGTAAGACCTGTTCCAACTGCAACCATCAGCGTAACAGGACCACAATTTCTTTGTCCCGGCGATACTGTTCTCTTGGTTGCGACGATTACGCCATCAACAACTTTTAATACGATTTATCCGCTCAATCCCAATGACTCGGTTTACACACTCACTGCAGGAGGTTTTTCTTGGAGCGCCACAATTACGGATACAGTGACGGGATGTTTCAGTGCGACTTCAGGCTATTATACATTGCTATGGAAACCCAGTCCAGTGATATCAACCGTGCCCGCTTCAGGATTGATCTGCCCGAACGATTCCGCAATGATTCATTGCAGCAATGGAACTGCTTTAAGTTACCAATGGATCGGACCGAACGGAATTATTCCGTGGACAACACAAGACATTTGGGATAGTGTTCCCGGATTCTATCACTGTATTATCACTGACATCGACGGCTGTCAACTTACTTCGAATACCGTTGAACTGAAGCAATACAATACGCCATACATGATTGCCTATCCTGGAAATGTTGTTTGCTTGAATCAATCAATCACATTACACGTAATCACAGTTGACAGTACACTGATAGTATGGAATGCTCCACTGAGTGGAAGTGGAACTCAGCAAGTGATAACACAAACCGGAACATATTCCTGTTCGGTAACTATGTGCGGCATTACAACAATCTGTACGATGTCGGTAATCGTTTCAACAGCAGCAGCAACAGTTGTAGGAGACACCATTGTTTGTCCGGGTGATTCAACTTGGCTCAGCGCAATGCCAGGAATGGTATTCTATGATTGGCAACCTGGAAATATTTTTGACGACAGCGCATACGTCAGCGCAGGAAGTTACACACTCACGATTACAGATGTAAATGGTTGTACAGTTTCCGGACCCGTTACTGTTTGGGTTGATTCATCAACTGTGCCGCCCGTTGTTACCGGAGATACAGTTTGTATTGGGAATACAGCAACGATTTCTGCAAATTCCGCAGGACCGATTGAGTGGTACGATGCCATTTCAGGAGGTAATTTGCTCTCGACCGGAAACATTTACACGTACACCAATGTGCAATCAGATACTACGTTCTTCGTCTGGACGCAAGACACATCCGGTTGTCACAGCGTAATGACACCAGTTTACATTTACGTAGATCCCGCGTCGATACCTCCTTTGATAACATCCAGCGACACGGTTTGTGTTGGAGATACTTTATTTCTCACAACTGCGAACGTATCAAATGCAACATACACGTGGAGTGGTCCGAATGGTTATTCTTCCACTCAACAAAATAATTTCATTGCCCCAGTTGATTCCAGCGATGCAGGAACGTATTCGTTATTTATTGTTGGATTGTATTGCTCAAGTCCTACTTCGGCTATACAAATTGTCGTAGTTGACCCGATTGTTCCGATTGTAAGTTGGGAAGACACAATTTGCGAAGGAGCATTTGCATTTCCATTTGTTATGAATGCAGACAGCAACTTCACGTATTATTGGAGTGGTCCATCAGGATTCAGCGCGAGCGGTGATACAATTTCAATTGGTCCCGCCACAATTTCAATGAGTGGATCATACACTGTTTCAACAATCGGAGCATGCTCAACTCCAATGAATGCGTACCCGCTCACCGTATTGCTCGGGCCGGGACCATTCTCAGCCAATGTAAATTCTCCGATTTGTCCGCACGACACAGTTTATTTACAAGCTGACACCGGAGCGGGAATTGTTTCGTACGAATGGTTTGGACCAAACGGATATTACAGTCCATTGCAGAATCCAACCATTGTTGCCGATTCATCGATACAAGGAACGTACACAGTTTTTGCAGTGAGTGCAAACGGTTGCATGAGTTTACAACCGCAAACGGTTGTTATACTTGTCAATCCAGAACCAAGTGTTAGCATTGGCCCTGATACAACAATATGCATCGGACCTCCGGTGTTCATTACTGCAAGTGGAAATTATCCGCTTTATACATGGATGGATGGAGCAAACGGAAATCAACACGTAGCTGGCGCAACAGGATGGTATTGGGTGATGGTAACGGACAGTCTCGGTTGTCATGGTTATGATTCCGCGTACATTGATGTAATCCGTTGTGGACCGCAAGCACAAAATATTTTCACGCCAAACGGAGATGGTATCAACGATCGATTCGATCTTGGTGGAGAACAATACCGTTCGATGCAATGTCAAATTTTCAATCGTTACGGAACTTTAGTTTACGAATGGAACGATCCGCTCGGATATTGGGATGGAACGAGTATGCAAACGAAAGAACAGGTTTCTGAAGGAGCATATTATTATGTGGCTAGTGTAGAAACGTTCGATGGACGCTTTGAAGAAGTGA
Organism: uncultured Chryseobacterium sp.; assembly: GCA_964495745.1. Lineage (GTDB taxonomy): Bacteria > Bacteroidota > Bacteroidia > Palsa-965 > Palsa-965. The sequence goes on from CAZBYM010000359.1 coordinate 4,005, forward strand.
CTGGGTTTATTCAGTTGATGAGATAAAGAGATCGTTGTATCTTCGTTCCAGGAAAAAATTTCAAAAAAATTGTCATGAAAAAACTTCTGTTTCTTTTATCAATTACAACTGCCACCATTTCTCTTCCTGCACAATCGCTTGCATGGACTACTTGGCAGGATTATGATACAGCAACTAGTACGCCTGGATTGTTTTGGAATTTTACTGCAGACTCGGTTCTGTTTAGTCCTGACATGATAAGTTGGGATGTAATTGGCGGATACACTTTTGTACCGAACACGTACAAAATGGTTGATGATCCAATTGCAGGTTGTTCGAATGTAACAGACACAGGAGTGTACACGGCAACTTTTCTTGGAGACACGATGTGGCTCACGTTGAATTATGATTCGTGTACAGAAAGATCTGATTATCTCACAGTTCATTATTGGATTCGACTACTCACAGAAATAAATGAACCTGTTGCTGAAAATGAAGTTGATATTTTTCCTAACCCTTCAACAGGATTGTGTTCTGTGACAACAACTGCAGATGTTACAGAAATTGTGATCACCGATATTACCGGAAGAATTATTGAAAAGAAAACTCCGGACAAGTCAGATAATACGCTTTTGGATCTGCGCGAATATCCTGACGGGATCTATTTTGTAACCGTAGTTTTTGAAGATCACGTTGTTACCCAGCGAATTGTGAAGGGTCTTTA
>CAZBYM010000360.1:0-4694 GCA_964495745.1 uncultured Chryseobacterium sp.
ACTCGATGCGGGTCGACCAGTTTATGCAAAAGGCGGTAATCACTTTTATCTCATTGATGGATATAACACCTCCGACAATTTTCACATGAACTTCGGTTGGAGCGGAACTTACGATGGCTATTATGCAATTAATAGTGTTGTGAACGGAGCCGGAACGTTCACTCCATCAAATTTTATGTTTATGATTCGACCTATTGATGGCGATCTCGAAATCGGGCTCGACACAATTGTTGTTCCTGCTTCTGCTGGCGCAACAAACTTCGACTTTTCATCAACGCTTGCTTGGACAATGTCCTCTCCCACTCCATGGATCACAACTGCGCTGAGTTCCGGAACTTCCGGCTTCTTTTCGTTTGCAGAAGGAAATACATTTACTCCACAAGTGAATAATGGCGGCGTTCGTTACGGATACATTTATATTCAGAATGCGAATGATATCGATACACTCGTGGTGCAACAAGATGCATCACCGCTTCTTGCAAGCACTGACACGATATATTTTCCAGAAGCCGGCGGTGTTTCCAGTGTATTGATCTGGTATTACACCTGGGCAAACTGGACCGCTTCAAGTGCGGTAAGCTGGACGTATCCTACTCCTGCTTCCGGTGCAGGAAACACAACTACAATTGTCAATTGTCAGATAAATACAAATCCTTCTCCACGTATGGATTATATTCTGGTAACCGGTGGAGTCTTCAGTGATACGATATGGGTTGTTCAGGCAGGAAGTACGTTGGGGATCGCACATCCAGTTTATCCTCCGGAAATTCTTTTGTATCCTAATCCTGCTAGTGAGCAACTCAGAATAGATGGATTGCCGTCAGAAGAATATTATTTAATTAAGATCACAAATTCGTTGGGGCAAGTTGTACATAATCTTGAATCCCGAGGTTCAACTCAGGAGTTGGATGTATCGCAATTTAGTCAGGGAAGTTACATTCTCACCATTTATTGCAACTCTAGTACAATGTCTGCCCAATTTATCCTAAAATAATGTTTTCTCATCTGCGAAAGCTTCAGTTTGTTTTTGGTGTTACCTTATTTTTTGGTTGCGTTACTTGCTCGTATTCTCAAGTTCCAACGTGGACATGGGCAACACAAGACGGACATCCACAACTATATGAAAATGTACAAAGCCTTTCAACTGACATTATAGGAAATTCGTACGTAGCCGGTATTTTCTCTGGAGATTCTGCAATTTTTGGACCGTTTACTATTCACAATACAGATTCCGGCAACTATGCCAGCTATCTTGCTAAATACGACCAAAATGGAAGTATTATTTGGATCGAAAGCATTAATTCAGATAGTGATGTAATTTCAATAAGTTCCGTGACTGATATTTTGGGAAATACAATTGTTGCAGGTTACTTTCATGGTTCATATTTGGCTTGTGGAAATGACACTTTGAACAACGTTGATATCATTGGAACGGATGCGTTCATTATTAAATATGACTCAAGTGGTAACCTTGTTTGGGCAAAGAATCATGGAGCCACTGCTACAGTACAAGCCAGAGCAATAACTGTTAACAATTCTGGTGAGATATTTCTTGCAGGCAAGTACATTGGAGACTCGCTGATCCTGGATACTTTCATTCTACCAACTCCTGCATTTGTAGACATTTTTATTGTTAAGTATGATCCCGCTGGCAACATTATCATGGCTACAAATTTTTTTAGCCCAGGATATCAAGAACCAACTTCAATTACCACTAACCCACAAGGACTTCTAGTAGTAGCAGGTAATTACCAATCAACACTATTTTTGGGCAACGACACACTTCTCAATGCTGGTATTACTGATTATTTCATCACTACACTTGACAGCTTACTATGGCCCCTGTGGGCAGTTTCAGGTAGCAGCGACAACTACGATTATATCAGTTCTATATCCGTCGACAACTCGGGCAATATTTATGCTGTTGGATATACGAAAAGCGCAGTACTTATTATTGGTCAGGATTCACTCGTAAACAATTATCCGCCCGGCGAAAATCTGATCATTGTGAAGTATAATTCTTCAGGAATTCCCCAGTGGGGAATAATTACAGGACATTTAAGCACCGATGTTGCTCATGATGTCTCTGTAGACGTTTCTGGAAATATTTATGTAGTTGGAGGAATGTCATTAGGCACTGTTTTCGGTGCATTTACAACAAGTATAACAGGAACATTTATTGCAAAACTTTCTCCAAGTGGAAATGTATTTTGGGTATTAGAAGTACCCAACGCATACACGTGGGAATGTGAGACTGACAATTCTGATCACGTTAATATTGCAGGAAGGCTATCCGACTCAACTAACTTCGGATCAATATTTCTAAATTCCATAGGAAACGATATTTTTATTGCACAATTAGATGTAACCACGGGAATAAGCCTTGAAAGTAGTATCTCTCAACTCAACATATTTCCAAATCCTTCGGATGAAAATCTTTTCATTGATGGTATTCCGGCAGGAGAACAATATTCAATCACAATCACAAATTCTCTTGGTCAAGTGGTACTGGTGAAAGAAGTAAGTGATGGAGAACGAACTGTCAATGTCGCTGGGCTAACTCCCGGAATTTTTGTTGTTATGATTCAGGTCGGTGGAAATGTAAGTATACACGAAATAATCGTCCAATAATTCATGAAACCACTCGTTGTCCTTTCTTTATTCCTGCTTTCATTCGTCCTTGTTGAAGATGAACCGAAGAAATTCGAAGTAACAATGACTGCCGATGAACAGGTCTTGTACGATTTACTCATGGCATACAGGAAAGAAAAGAATCTCCCAAGCATTCCGTTGTCAAAATCATTGTGTTATGTTGCGCAACAACACGCACAGGATTTGTTGGTTAACAAACCTGATTTAGGAGACAATTGTAACGCACACAGTTGGTCTGCTAAAGGCGCGTGGTCTAGCTGTTGTTACACTCCCGATCACGCTCAATCAACATGCATGTGGAATAAACCCAAAGAGCTAACCAACTACAAAGAGTACGGATTTGAAATCGCATGCGGAAGTTCCGATCCACAGTACGGTGATTTTATTATGACTCCCGAATATGCGATAAGCTCCTGGAAAAAAAGTCCAGGTCACAATGGAGTAATCGTGAATAATGATCCTTGGAAAACATTTACATGGAACGCCATTGGGATTGGAATGAATAAGGGATTCGCAATTGTATGGTTTGGGGCAAGTCCTGATAAGGATGGTGCGCCAGCGAAAGCAGAGTCCAAATAATACTGCGTCCAAATTGAAAATTGAAAATCCCGCAATGGAAAATATTTCATCTTTCCGCAAAGAATACATCTGGGGCTTCACTCAGGGAAATCCAATGCGCCATTCTACCGATAAGCAAGCGTTCTATGATCTTATCCATCTTCTCACTGGCGACAATGCAACTGTAACAATTGGTGCTTCATTTCATCCGTATCAGTTGCTCGATAAATCAGGAAAAGATATCTGGACAACTTTGTACGAAGTAATTGAAGCAAATAAATATTGCGATCTGGATGAACTCATTCAGACAAAATATTTTTTTCACATGAATCCGCCACCAGCCAACGCTTTCCCGATTCAGAAATGGCAAGACACCCGATTGTTTCACGAAGTGAATCCGGAGTTTGGCAAATTAGTCCCGTTTGTGATTCCCTATCTCACACATAACAATGGAAAGCAACCTGTCTGGTTGGATAAACTTCACGACGGCATAACTACAAAAGGCAACGCACATGATTTTATTACTGAAGTAAATCAAGCTTCACGTTTCATTATGCCTGAACCAACTTTTATTATTGGATTCGAAGAGTTTTTTGTGAATAATCCGCACAAACTCGTGAGCCATTATGTGGATTTTCTGGAGAAGCATGTGAAGGGCGTGAAGTGAAATGCAAGTTTGCTCCATTTTTTACCACTTAGGCACATAGGTCACAAAGTAATACTTTATCTAATTGCACGTAATTAGTCGTTGAATTAGGTGGGACACTTAGTTTACCTATGTGAAATCTAAGTGGCCTATGTGTCTAAGTGGTAAAAAGCCTTACGCGATGAACTTTATTGATCATCAAGTGTGTTCCAATTAATCCCAAAGCACTATCTTCCATAACCAAACTTCCCTCATGCGCACTTTCCTCATTTCATTTCTGACTTTAGTGTCTATTCATTTCATCAGCGCGAAACCGATCAACCCAATCATCGGCGACCAAAGTTATTTCATGAAATTCGGTGAAATGCCAAATGCACAAACCGACGATTACGAAAGAATTTTGGCTCACGTTTCTTATGCCGAATTTCTTTTGCGCACAGCGGATGTATCCGCCATGAGCGAGGAAATGCTCTCAAAAAGAAAAAAGACGCTTGATCTACTTCACGATTATTGGAAACGTGGCGAATTTCCACGTAATGATGATTATACAAACGAACGTCGGCCTTGCTTCATCGACAACAACGGAACCATTTGCGCAGTGGGTTATCTCGTTGAGCAAACCGCCGGACGTGAACTTGCAGAACTCATCAATGAACGTTTCATGTACAATGAAATTCTTGAAATGAATGATCCTGCCGTTCTTGAATGGATTGCAAATAGTGGATTGACCTTGGAGGAATGCGCAATTATCCAACCAAGTTACGGTCCAAGATATGTTCACTCCTGGTGGGTGTCTTATGGAGGTAGTTATCGCATTAGTGACAATATTTATCAATCA
>CAZBYM010000361.1:0-4691 GCA_964495745.1 uncultured Chryseobacterium sp.
GGAAGATCGCAATACCAATCATAAAAACTCAAGTTCACTCCACCCATCAATTGCAGATAGCGAGCACCTGAAGCGTAACTGATCATTGACATTGCAGGAATCGGAGAGAAACCAATGATTCTGTCCGGACCATATTTTTTCACTGTATATAAATTCGCAGCAGAGATCAACTCCAACACTTCATCCCACTTCACGCGACGGAACCCGCCTTTACCTCTTGCGCGTTGATAACGTTTGCGTGCTTCAGGATCATTCTGCAATGCGGTCCACGCTTTAATCGGATCTCCGCCGTTTGCTTTTTTTGCATTCTTGAAAAGATCAAGCAATGCTCCACGCATCAATGGATATTTAACGCGGATCGGACTATACAAGTACCACGAATATGAAATCCCGCGTTGACATCCGCGCGGTTCGTAAGGAGGTAATGAGTTTTCCAAAAGCGGATAATCAAGCGCCTGCGTTTCCCAAACAACAATTCCGTCTTTTACGTGAATATTCCATGAGCATCCTCCGGTGCAATTGACACCGTGAGTACTACGCACAACCTTATCGTACTGCCAGCGGTTGCGGTAAAATTCTTCCCATTTCCTGGTCTTGGGAGAGATGATATCTTCGATCCAGCTCATAATATTTGTTTTATTCGTTGTCGTTAGATTATTCTTTCGATTTGAGTTGACGCGAGTAAATCTCACGTTTCACAGATGCTTTTTTTCTATTGAACCAAACAAGGAAAATCAATACAAGCATTACTACTGCTGCAGGTCCTCCTCCATAGATGAGCGGATTGCCCTGTGCGGTTGCACGATTTGCTTTGTTCTTATCGACCTTATTTAGGAATGCAGTGATTGCATAAATTTCCTTGTCTGTAATTTTGCGATCTCCGAATGCAACCTGCATTGCAGGAAAAGCAGGAGAACCAAGCATCGCTAACATTCCCGGATCTCCACCTACACGTGTATATGATTCCGTAAGATCCTTTGCAAGCAATCCTCCAGGAATAACTCCGTTGTAACTTACATGGTGACAAGAGAGACAAGAAGGTCCGCCGTTCTCGAATGATGCGATTCCTGTAAACAAATCTTGACCCAATTGAATTTCTGCCGGAGTTGCATCATCTGTTGATCGCGAAGGTGCAGTAGCAACGGCAGGTTGAGCATCAGCTCCACTCATACTCTTAATGTATTCGACAATGCTGTTAATGTCGGCATCAGAAATTGCCTGATCGGGCATAACCATTGGATACTCTGCAGAAAGTGCTTTTGCATCCGGATCACCACTCGTAATCATTGCCTGCGGACTCTTGACAAACTTGACGATCCAATCTTGTGATCGACGTTCCGAAAGTCCTTTTAAATCCGGCCCGACTAACTTGCCGCTTCCGATACTGTGGCAAGCAACACACGACTGCTTGAAGAGTGCTTCTCCATTCTGGCTGTAAAGTGCCAGCGAAGAGAACAGCATTCCTGCAACCAAAACAATTCCCTTCTGTAAACGGTTGCAATAGTTTCTCATTCCTGACTGCTGATTTTTTCTGATCATTTTCATACGCTTAATGTTATATTTCTCTGTACCCGCACGTAGAATATTCCGTGACAAATATGAGGGGTGTTGTAATGAGCAAAAATGACATGCAACACTCAGGTTTATGATCTTGCTCACAATTGCCTCGAGAATTCATGCATCCAGACGGACAAGAAAATCCATTCTATCGGCAAATAATGATATAAATCATATATGCTTTTTGTTTCCGCCAAATGCAATGTGATGCCTGCATTAATTTGAACAGCATTGTTTCAGTAATAATCCGCCAGCGCGGTACAGTAATTCCGCAAGCAAGACCTGAGGTTTGCCAAAAGTATTTTCGCGAGTTACTAGAGATTGGAGCAATTGTCTCCCAAGAAGGAATCAGTGCATAAAAAAATGAAAAGCCCATTGCACATTAGTACACGGCTGCAACAGATCAAACGGATGACAACGGATCTTGAATCGTACTACGATTCTCTACAGTCAAACTGAACTTACACGATGCACAATCCGCTCAGCGGATCATCCGTTTCGATCGGTCCAATCCGTTCAATCCGCGTTCCTTCAAGTAACACCGATCGCATCGCGATCTCACTCGTGGAAATTGAATTTCAATTCAAGTGTCAGTAAGAGAAATTTTTAGTATGACCAAGATCATGCTTGAATTACGCCAACCAAAATTAATAATCCATCCGTTTTTTCGTGTTCGATACTTTACTGATACGCAAATGTTTGAGATGCTACTCAATTTTATTTTGTGACGTTTATCATTGAATGCGCATGAGCCACGTCATTATCTGACGAATTTGCTACAAGTAGTTTTGCTCCATAATAATATAACAAACATTTATGGGCAGTTTCAGAACATTTCTAAAATCAGGGCACGCTCCAACTCTATTTTCCGCATTCCTGTACTTCGACTTTTGTTTTGCCATTTGGGTACTTAATGGTGCGATGGCTCCATTCATCAGCGAAGAATTTAACCTCACACCTGCACAAAAAGGATTTATGATTTCCGTGCCGATCCTTGCGGGAGCAATCATGAGGTTTCCACTTGGGTTGTTAGCACAATACATCGGAAGAAAAAATGCGGCGTTGACCGAAATGACGATGATTTTCTTCGCCATGCTTTTCGGTTACTATATGGTCGACACCTATTCTGACGTTCTAAAAATGGGTGTGCTTTTGGGAATTGCCGGTGCAAGTTTCGGTGTGGCTTTGTCACTTGGTTCAGGATGGTTTCCTCCAAAATACAAAGGACTTGCGATGGGAATTTCCGGTGCAGGAAACAGCGGAACTGTTCTTGCCATGTTGTTTGCGCCACCACTTGCCCAGCAGTTCGGTTGGCAGGCAGTATATGGCATCGCTGCACTTTTCATGTTACTTCCAATAATTGTGATGATCATTTTTGCGAAAGAGCCTCCAGATAGGGAGAAGCAATCGCTGAAAGAACATCTCTCTTGCCTCTGGCAAAAAGATGGTTGGGTTTTTAATCTGGTTTATGTAATCACTTTTGGTGGATTCATTGGACTTTCGAATTTTCTTCCAACTTATTTCCACGATCAATTTGGAGTAAGTAAAATTCAGGCTGGACAACTCACAATGCTTGCGGCTCTGATTGGCAGTGCAATTCGTGTTGTAGGAGGATGGGCGTCTGACCGATGGGGAGGTATCAATACACTTACAGCAATTTTCGGCGTGGTTATTATCACGATGACACTCGCCGCTTTTCCAGTTGGAGTTGGATTAACAACAGCTCTCTTCATGGTTTGCTTTGCAGCGCTTGGCGCAGGAAATGGAGCGGTGTTCCAACTTGTTCCTTTACGGTGGCCATTAGCAACAGCGGTTGCCGGAAGTATGATCGGTGAGATTGGGGCTCTCGGTGGAAGTTTCATTCCTAATGCAATGGGAATCTCCAAGCAGAACACAGGCTCGTTCTCCTATGGATTTTTTGCCTTTGTAGTATTGGCAGTTGTTGCTTTCGTAATACTGATGATCGCGCAACGCAAATGGACCAAAACCTGGGTTGATAAAGGAGGAAGAGCGAAGATTGTGAAGAAAGATATTGAGTTTGATATCCGCACACATGTTCCTCAAGCTATTCTTACGAAGATTCCTGTTAGTGCAAATGGCAAACATGTTACGTACAAAACTATCGTTTACCCTGTTGGTAATTCTGAGCTTGCAGACAAAGCGCGCGCACAAGTAGCTTACCTCGCTAATCACACAGGAGCAAAAGTATTACTGCTTTACGTGAACGAAAAATTCCACAGCACAGGTGTCTTGTCCACTGATTCTCCGGAATGGGAAACCATCCGACAGAACTGGATTAATGAAGGGAAAGAAATGCTGAAGAGTGAAGTGGATAAATTGAAAGAACTGAAAGTGGAACACATTGAAGCAGTATTCGGCCAAGGAGATGTAGCAGCAGAAATTGTTGCGGTATCCAGAGAACAGAATGCAGATCTGATTGTTCTTGCGAGTCATCAGACTTCTCCTATAGGAAAATTATTAATGGGTCACAGGACGTACGAGATCTTCAAAGATGTGCATTGTCCCGTGTTACGAATAGTTCGATAACAGTCAAGATAAATTTCACCAATACCTAAATCCAATTCTATGTCAACATGGCTTCAAAAGTGGGAACCCGAAGACAATGCTTTCTGGGAGAAAGAGGGAAAGCGCACCGCGTGGAGAACGCTCACGGTAACCACAATTTCACTAATATTTTCATTCGCCACCTGGTTCATGATGAGTGCGCTCGTCGTAAAACTGCCAGGAATTGGATTTAAGTTTAATACGGATCAATTATTCTGGCTTGCAGCGATGCCAGGACTTGCAGGTGGTATCCTTAGAATTATCCACACATTTCTGCTTCCAATTTACGGAACGCGGCATGTAGTTTCATTTTCAACTCTTATCAAAATAATTCCTTGCGTTGGAATTGGTTTCGCACTCATGGATACCACGACACCGTTTTGGGTGTTCATGATTCTGGCATTTCTACTTGGATTTGGCGGAGGAGACTTCTCTTCATACATGCCAAGTACCAATATGTTTTTTCCAAAGCGTTTGAAAGGAACTGCATTGGGAATTCAAGCTGGTATCGGAAACTTCGGAGTGAGTTTAGCGCAGTTTGTAACACCACTAATAATCGGAATTGGTTT
>CAZBYM010000362.1:0-4676 GCA_964495745.1 uncultured Chryseobacterium sp.
GCCCACTCTTTAGCAGCAAATTTCTTATCCGCAGCGACAATTGCATCGTTATATTGCTTATCAAGACCCTGCTTTGCAATTTCTGCATCGCACTTTACAATTTGATCTTTCGGATATTGCTCTGCTGCTTTTAAAGAAGAAGCTTTCTGATAATCCACTTTTGCTCCAGCGAAATCTGATGCTTTGAATTTCACATCGGCAGCAGCGATTGCATCATCATACTGTTTTTGCAATCCTTGTTTCGCGATTTCAGCGTCACACTTCACGATCTGATCCTTCGGGTAAACTTCAGTCACTTTTAATGCAGACGCTTTCTGATACTCAGTTTTTGCTCCTAACCAATCAGAAGCCTTGAACTTCACATCCGCCGCCGTAATTGCATCATTGTATTGTTTGTCAAGTCCGGCTTTAGCAATATTCGCATCACACAACTTGATTTGATCTTTCGGATACACTTCTGTAACTTTCAAAGCAGAAGCCTTCTGATAATCTACTTTTGCTCCGGCCCAATCCGAAGTTTTGAATTTAGCATCCGCTGCTGCAATTGCATCGTTGTATTGTTTATCCAAACCAGCTTTAGCAATTTCCGCATCGCATTTCACAATCTGATCTTTCGGATATTGCTCACCGGCTTTTAATCCGGAAGCTTTCTGGTAGTCAACTTTCGCACCTGCCCAATCAGATGCTTTGAACTTCGCATCTGCTGCAGCGATTGCATCATCGTATTGTTTTTGTAAACCTTGCTTCGCAATTTCCGCGTCACACTTTACAATCTGATCTTTCGGATATTGTTCTGTCGCTTTGATACCTGAAGCTTTCTGATAATCAGATTTTGCTCCGGCCCAATCCGAGGCTTTAAATTTCGCATCGGCCGCCGCGATAGCATCATCATACTGTTTTTGAATGCCGGCTTTTGCAATCTCTGCATCACATTTTACAATCTGATCCTTCGGATACTGTTCCGTTGCTTTTATTCCGGAAGCTTCCTGATATTTTGTCTTGGCACCGGCCCAATCAGAAGATTTAAACTTCGCGTCAGCAGCTGCAATAGCATCATCATACGATTTCTGCTTTCCTGCATTAGCAATATTCTGATCGCAAAGAATAATTCTGTCTTTTGGATATTGTTCCAAAGGTTTAACAGCCGATGCTTCCTGATATTTTGTCTTAGCCCCAGCCCAATCTTTCGCGTCGTACAATCGATTGGCTTCAGCTATCGCATCATTGTATTTTTTCTCAGTGGCCGCATTCGCACCCATCTTCTCATCGCATTTGATGATTTGATCTTTGGGATACTGCTCGTTCGGCAAATACGTCAGCGCCTCATTGTATCCGGTTTTCGCTTCCTGCCATTGAGAAGAGTTAAATGCTTTGTCCGCTCTTTCAATGGCTGCATCATACAATTTCTGTTTCGCGCGTGCTTCTGCTTCCAAACGCTTTAACTCGTCAATACACGCTTGAATTGAAGCCGTATAAACTTTGTCATAATCGAAATCATCAACGTCTTTCGCCGGATTGAAACTGATTTTGGCAATGGGTTTGTCGAGACAAGAATAATCCAGTCCTGGAAACTTCTTGAACAATCCGATTTCAACATCAAATTCTGCAAATGGAAATTCTCCGCGTTCAACAGGAACGTTGTACGTTGAAATTGAAAATTTCTTCGTGATGTAACCGGCTTTAGTAACCGTTACAGTGTATTCATTGTTCGGATCGAGAATGAATTTGAATTTGCCGCTGTTAGTAGTGTTTTGCGATTGAACTGGCTGTCCACCTTTGAGTAAAGAAATCGACGCACCTTCCAAAGGCAAATCTTTGCCCTTCTTCTCGTTAAACTCAGTGACCTTTCCGCCGAACTTGAACTGCCAGGCGGGAGCTTCTGTAGGGGGTGGCTGTGCGTCCAATCTCCCGAAGAGCGAAAACAGAAGAAAAAGTGTTATTCCAACAACTTTCCTGAACACAAAATCTCTCGAATCCGTCATGGTGGCGGAGCAGCGGTTAAATGAGGGCCAAATATCGCTCAAAAATCCCATTTATTCATCAATTTTGGGTGGACAGCACATAAAAAGATATGCATTTTCTATGCCAATTCATCAAGAGGCAAAAATGGGCTCTGAAATGGTGACGGCATTCATGCTTACGTTATAACGTCTGTGGGGTTATTCCGGATACAAAACATTTATCCAAAGTTTTCAATGCTGCGAATCCATTCAAACATTCGAGGAGAATGACATGGATGATTACTTTTGCCAAGCAAACGAAAACTATGGCAGTTTCACTATTGAGTTACTGGGAAAGGGACCAATATCTATCCGATATCGATGTAGTAATCGTGGGAAGTGGTATTGTTGGAATGAGTACAGCTCTTTCGCTCAAGAAGCTCTCACCTGGACTCAACATTTTGGTCGCGGAACGAGGAACTTTACCATCCGGAGCAAGTACAAAGAATGCAGGATTTGCTTGCTACGGAAGTATCACTGAATTGATGGATGATCTCACGCGGCTCAGTGAAAATGAAGTTTTTTCGCTGGTTGAAAAACGTTACCGAGGCCTGAAACGCTTAAGAGAAAACGTTGGAGATGCCAATATGAAGCTGGAAATGCTTGGCGGATTTGAAGTATTCGAAGATTCTTCCAGCTTCGAGATTTGTGCTGAAAAATTGTCGTGGTTCAACGAGAAAATTAAACCAATTATCGGATTGAATCCAGTTTATGCCGTTGCCGATGATAAGATCAGTTCCTTAGGTCTTGGTGGAATAAAGCACATGATTCACAATCGTGGCGAAGGGCAGATTGATACCGGCAAAATGATGTCTGCGTTGATTGACAAAGCGAAAACTGCCGGAATCAGAATTCTGAACGGATTGAACGTTACGGGTTTTGAGAATGAATCGGACGGAATAACTCTTGTGACGAGTAATGGTTTCAACATTCAAGCGAAGAAGATGATTGTTTGCACGAATGGATTTGCAAAGCAGTTATTACCTGCAGAAGATGTAGAACCTGCACGAGCACAAGTTCTGGTAACGAAAGAAATTCCAGGATTAAAACTAAGAGGAGCTTTTCATTACGACAAGGGCTATTTCTATTTCAGGAATATCGGCAATCGTGTGCTGTTTGGTGGCGGAAGAAATCTTGATTTCAAAACTGAAAACACAACTGAACATTCGTTAACGACAACCATTCAGAATAAATTAGACGAATTACTTTCTACGATGATTCTTCCGGGAGTGAAATATGAAGTAGACATGCGCTGGGCAGGAACAATGGGTGTTGGAAAAACGAAAACCCCAATCGTCAGAAAAATTCAGGAAAATGTTTTTTGCGCAGTGAGGATGGGCGGAATGGGTGTTGCGCTAGGCAGTTTGACTGGAGAAGAAGTTGCGGAACTCGTAAGAAAAGAGCTCTAGATTGAAGAGATGATTTTCAATTTGCAATTGTCAATTTTCAATTGGCAGTTCATTCTCCTTCGACAAAAGCAACACTAATTCGAAATGTTGTGCTCGGATTTTTACCTCCGCCCACTTCAATGAAAGTGAGAAGAACATTTCCCTGCTTATTTGACCAGCTTCCATACAAATGATAGATTTGATAGGACAAATTCAAATCGCGAACTTGATAATAGTACACCAGGGCATTACTCATAGTATCAGCTTTCCCAAATCCGGAGTTTGCTTCTGTTAGCAGCTGCTCTGTTTTTAACTTCAATAATTTGTAAGCCGCTTCATCAGACTTCGCTCCATATTCGGTTCCTGCGTATGCGTCGTACGAAAACTGTTTTAGTTCATTCTCGATGAAAATAAATTCCCAAGTCGTATTTGAATAAGTTGTCGTGTCCCCTGAAAATCGAATTGTCTGTTTCAAATTGTAAATTCTCTGACCTAGAAATGGTGCTTGCGTTTTGTAAGCAGGATTTTTCTTAAAAAACTCATCACTACTTAATCCAACACCATGCTTCCATCGAAGCATGCTATTACTTTCAGAAACACTAATTGTCATTTCGTATGCTTCTGAAGTCGATGGCGCTAAATCTGGTGCGTTGATTCTGTTCCTAATGGATACATCTTTCGTAAGTGTAAGTCGCAGCATTCCTTCATCTGGAAACGACCATTCAGCGAGATAAGTAATGCGCGAAGTCATTTCGTCGCCCTGTCCCACTAATGGATAATTGTAATACGTCGTTGGCTTTCCAAGAATCATTTCAAATTCCGCTTGAACTTTCTTCAGAGCAACGCGCATGTTGTGTACTTCCGTTGAGTCTACCCGTGGAAATTCGTGAGACGGTCCTTTTGCTTTTTGTGAATTGAAACGATATTCGGAAATTGAATCGTTGTAAATGCGCCATCGCGAATTTCCTGCAATGCCACCTATTGAAGAAGTGTCAGTGATCCAAATTGCTTCTGCATCAAGATCGCGTTGTGCATTTGGGAATGCCATAACAAATGCTTCGACGGACATGCCGGGCTTGATCTTGTCGAGTTGGGCAGAAAGAACGGCAGGTAGGAAAAATAAAAACAAAAAAAATCTTCTCATTGTAATGATGAACAGAAAGAATCGTGCCGCTATTCGAATGACAACACCGACCTTTTGATAATATCCACACACTCCATCAACTGCTCTTCATTCATCACAAGTGGCGGAGCGAAACGAATAATATCGCCATGAGTTGGTTTGGCA
>CAZBYM010000363.1:0-4675 GCA_964495745.1 uncultured Chryseobacterium sp.
AAACGAAGATCTGAGCGACCTTCTCTTTAACAAATGGGGGGGGCTACTACTCAAGGTCATGTTGTTCATACTGCAATCTAATTCAATTATCCGAAAATTACAAGTTCTACTTTTTGGACTCAGGAATCAGCACAAAAAAGCCACCACAATTTCTTGTGATGGCGCGAATAAGAAAAGAGTTTCTATCAGTCAAAAAACGCCTGCACACCAATCATAAACTCCGGATTGAAATACAAGTTGTCAATGTTGTAGTCGATCATTTTGTAGCGAATATCGAAAGCTGCATGATCTGAGAAGAACCAGGCAACACCCATTCCGCCATAACCTCTGAAGCCGGAACCTTTCGATACGTTATCAGGCATACCGGAAACTTTCGTGCGAGTAGCGTTGTAACCAAATCCACCGTTCACGAGCATATACGGACGCCATGCTTTTTCAGGTTCACGGAAATAGAAACGAAATCCGGGAGTAACCCACATGCTTATTGATTGCGAACTTGTGGTCAAAGAATCATTGACAACATTTCTTGTGTTGTTCATACTAAAACCGAAATCTGTTCCGAGTCCGAAGCTATTTCCTACGAACCAATACACTTCAGGAGAAAGTGAGAAGACGTTGTTATGAAGTGAATCGCCATCGATATCAAGATATAAGCGACCTGTTCCACCTACAGAACGCCAGCCTTTGTCTGTAGGATGTTGAGCGATTGCTGTAAGTGATGAACAAAGAAGTAAAGAGAGGAGAATTTTTTTCATCGTGCGTTGCGATTTAGTGATTCTTAAAGATAAGAAAATACTACAAACCACTTCGAAAAGCGAGGCAGTGTCGCAGTTTGATCATAAATTTTCCACGCTACTTAATAAATCATCCGAGAAAATCCATCGATCTGCCGGAGACGGATATCGATTTAAGCTATTCTCTTCTAGTGTTAAACGATGCTGCAATCGTAACACTTTAATAGGAACGCGGACCTTGTGCTACGCACAGGGCGCGGATTGAGCGGATTTTATTGAATGTTTCAATCGTGGTGTTTGCATGCAGCCTTATTTTGCTAACTTGCTTATGGCAAATTAATTATGTTTAAGAGTATAGTTTCTGTCTTCTCGCAGTTACGTGGGTGTAGCTTGGTGTTTTGCCTTGTGGTTAGCACGCTAATCATGAGCGACATTTCACTATTGGCTCAAAACCAATATGCGTGGGTGCAAAAATCATCGCTCCCCGCTATAGGTCGCCATCGTGCGAGCGCATGTGCAATCGGATCACGCGGATATCTTGGACTTGGCCACTACAACGTAAACGGTGAAGTTGTTTTTGGAGATTGGTGGGAATATGATCCGGGCAGTGACACGTGGACTCAGAAAGCAAATATCGGTGGCGCCGCACGATTTGGTGCAGTGACTTTTACTATTGGCATGTTTGCTTACGTTGTTGCAGGGGATGCGGGAAGCAGCTTGCTTAACGACATGTGGAGATATGATCCAGTATTGAACGTGTGGACAATGATGTCACAATTTCCTGGGCAAGCCACTGGAAAAGCAGTTGGAATTTCCGTTGGAACGAAAGCATATGTCGGTTTAGAAAACGCAGCAAATACGTGGTGGCAATATGATGCGATAACAAATGCATGGTCCTCACGTTCGTCATTTCCCGGACTACAAAGAAATTTTTCTGCCGTGTTTGAATTGGGTGGACAAGTATATATGGGAACAGGTATCAAGAACGATTATACAGCGATGTATTCTGATTTCTGGTGTTACAATCCATCAACCGATCAATGGTCAATCAAAGCTCCATTTCCTGGCGGCTTGCGTTACTGTACGTTTGGATTTACGTTCATGGGCAAAGGCTACATAGGATTAGGGTATAACAACGTGGTGACTTCCAATTACGATGACATTTGGGCATATGATGCTGCAACAGATTCCTGGTCAACCGCAACTCCTTTACTTGGTTCTGCGAGACGCATGTGTGCCGGTTTTACATTGGGCAATCACGTTTATTTGGGAACAGGAACGAATGGCGCGAACCTCAATGACTTCTGGGAGTTTGGAACGTATAGTGGAATAAGCGAAGCTTCGGCAGAAAATCTCCAGGTGAAAATTTATCCGAATCCCGCCACAGATTACTTCATCATCGAATCAGAAAAAATATTCGAGAATGGATGTCTAACAATAATCGATATGAACGGAAAAGTCGTTTACATGCTGGAACATGTTTCAGGTTACAGCATTAAGGTTGATCGAGGCGAAATCGTTGCGGGAACATATGTAATCGCGATTTCAGAATCCGGAAAATTGTACTCGACAAACACTGTGATTTTCAAATAGTCTTATAGCGGAATATTGCCGTGCTTTTTTCTCGGAAGTTTCGCTGCTTTATTTTTCAGCATCTCGAAAGCCGCAATGAGTTTTGAGCGCGTGTCTTCAGGAACTATGACTTCGTCGATGAATCCGCGTTCAGCCGCACGATATGGATTGGCGAACATTTCTTTGTACTCCTGTTCTTTCTCCTGAAGTTTCGCAACCGGGTCTTTTGCAGATGAAATTTCGTTCTTGAAAATAATTTCCGCAGCTCCTTTTGCGCCCATCACAGCAATTTCTGCCGTTGGCCAAGCGTAGTTCATATCGGCACCAATGTGTTTTGAATTCATCACATCATAAGCTCCGCCATATGCTTTGCGTGTAATCACAGTAACGCGCGGAACGGTTGCTTCGCAGAATGCATAAAGTAATTTCGCTCCGTTCGTGATAATTGCATTCCATTCCTGATCGGTTCCGGGAAGAAATCCGGGAACATCTTCAAACACAAGCAATGGAATATTGAATGAATCGCAGAAGCGAACAAACCGAGCCGCTTTAGTTGAAGAATGAATATCCAGAACACCAGCAAGAACTGCAGGTTGGTTCGCAACAATTCCAATACTTCTTCCTGCAAGACGCGCGAATCCAACTACGATATTTTCTGCAAAGTTTTTATGAACTTCCAGAAATGAATTCGTGTCAATTACTTCACTAATAACTTCCCTGATATCGTATGGTTGATTCGGATTCGCAGGAATGATTGTATTCAACACCGGACGTTTTTCATTGCCGGAATCATAGGCCAATCGCGGCGTTTGCTCTTCACAATTTTGCGGCATGTATGAAACGAGAGCACGGATATTTCTGATGCATTCGATCTCATTCGCACACGCAAAATGAGTCACACCGGATTTCGTCGCATGAGTCATTGCACCACCCAGTTGTTCGCTTGTCACTTCTTCATGTGTAACCGTTTTTACAACGTTTGGTCCTGTTACAAACATGTATGAGGTATTCTCAACCATGAGAATGAAATCCGTAATCGCCGGAGAATATACTGCGCCTCCAGCACATGGTCCCATGATAGCAGAAATTTGCGGAACAACTCCCGAAGCCAGCGTGTTGCGATAAAAAATATCTGCATAACCACCGAGAGAAACGACACCTTCCTGAATGCGTGCCCCACCAGAATCATTCAAACCAATAACGGGAGCACCATTCTGCATCGCCAGATCCATGACTTTGCAAATTTTTTCTGCATGCGTTTCTGAAAGTGAACCTCCGAATACAGTAAAGTCTTGTGAAAAAACATAAACGAGTCGACCATCAATTTTTCCATATCCCGTCACAACTCCATCTCCCAGGTATTTCTCTTTCTCAAGACCAAAGTCAGTTGCACGATGCGTAACGAGCATTCCGATTTCTTCGAAGCTTCCTTCATCCAGTAAAAAGTGAAGACGCTCCCGAGCTGTGAGCTTGCCTTTTGTATGCTGCGCATCAATCCGTTTTTGTCCGCCACCTAAAGCAGCCTGATTGATCTTATCCTGAAGTGTATTGAGCTTGTCTTTCATGCTTTCGTAATTGCGTACATTTTCGCGTCGTGGTACTCGTTATTCCTAAAGTATGCTTTGCGAAGATAACCTTCCTCTTTGAATCCACACTTACGCAAAACCGCTTCCGACTCCACATTATACGCATAAATCGGAGCCTCAATCCGTACCAGTTTTCTCATGGTAAAACCATAGTCTACAATCCAACGAACAGCTTCGGTCATTATTCCGTTTCCACGAAATTTTGTCGCGAGCCAATATCCGATTTCATCTTTATGTGCCAATTGAGGAATGTTGTTCTTTCCATGAAATCCAACGCCACCAACAATTTTTCCATCCTGTCCTCGAATTGAAAAATTGAGTTGATGACCGAACTTCTCGAAATTTTCCTTGCAGTGATTGAGAAACCAAAGCGCATCAGCTTCTGAATAATTTTCAGGTAACATCAGCGTTCGCGCATAGATGTACGGATCATTCAGGTATTCCATGAACTGAGGAATATCTGCTTCCGTTGGCGAAGAAAGCGAATAACCATTTGGTAAGTGAATACTGTCCATGAAAATCTGCTGATGTTTGGCAGTGAAATTAAAAAGAAATCCCTCTCGCTAATGAAAACGAAATGGACTTCGGAGGATGTTTTTGATTCTTGACTAGAAATCGAGGTGAATTCCAGCTGTAACCGGATAAAGTGTCGGACCTTTTTGCTTTTCGAATAAAGTTGTAAGAGAATACGAAGCGAAAATCGTGAAATCCCCATATCCAATCCTTGCTATTAAATCGACTTTGAATGGGTTAATGTTGAAATCGTCTTTCACTTTACGTTTG
>CAZBYM010000364.1:0-4674 GCA_964495745.1 uncultured Chryseobacterium sp.
CATTTTTGTCTTTTCACAACTATGTCAGGCTGGAAAGATCTATTCGCATTTACAAAACAGGAACGCAATGGAATATTAGTTCTTGCCGTTTTGATTTGCTGTGTGATCACGTACATCATAGTTCAGTCGCAGCATGTTTACGAAACGGCTACTGTTACAGCAATTCCCGAATCATTTTTGAAAACTGTTGTGCATGACGATACGTTGACGGAGAACGATGCAATTGGAAATAAACGTCGCGATGCTGCGCCAGACGTAGCAAACATAGCAGCTACACATTCGGTGTTTCAGGAAACGGAAATGTTTGTTTTCAATCCCAATAATTTACCGGAAGCAGATTGGGTGAAGCTGGGATTATCGCCGGCTCAAGCGAAGTCTGTAAAAAACTTCGAAAGCAAAGGCGGATTTTTCAAAACAAAAGAGGATGTGAAAAAACTCTATGTGATTTCTCCTGAGAAATATCTTCAGTTGGAACCATACATCTTAATTCCGGATCGCAAAACAGATTCTTCATCAACTTTCAGAAAGAAGGAATCTGGAATAGTTTACGAATTAAACACTGCCGACACATCTGATCTCGTTAAACTGAAGGGTATTGGTCCTGTGTTCGCCGCACGCATTGTTGCATATCGAAAACGATTAGGCGGGTTTCATCACAAAGAACAATTGTTGGAAGTCTTTGGAATTGATGCTGAGAAATATGCGCAGATCGAATTTTCTGTCAAGGCCGATTCAACGTATGTCAGTAGAATTAACATCAATGCTGTAGAAGCTTCAGAATTGCGACAGCATCCCTATTTCACCCCGGCAGTGGCAAATGGAATTGTCAACTACAGGAAATTACACGGGCCGTTTCAATCGCTTCCCGACATTATGAAATGCCATTTGGTCAATGCGGAATTATACCGTAAAATTGCACCATACCTCACCATCTGAATGGACATTATCAGAAATGCAATCCGCCTTGTTCCCGACTTTCCAAAACAAGGAATCCTTTTCAAAGACATTACTCCAATATTGCAGGATCCGGCAGTTGGTCACCTGATTCTCGATGAATTTCAGAAGCGATTGAAGGGCATTCAAATAGATGCCATTGCGGGGATTGAAAGCCGAGGATTTTTGTTTGGTTATGCGCTCGCGTTGAGAATGGGCATTCCGTTCATTCCAATCAGAAAATCAGGTAAACTTCCCTGGACAACAGTCGGAATTGATTACGCTCTTGAGTACGGTGTCGCGCGAATTGAAATGCATATCGACGCCGTCAAGCCAGGTATGAAAGTGATGATTCATGATGATCTACTCGCTACTGGTGGAACGGCCGTTGCAGCCGCTCAATTGGTACAATTGCAGAAAGCAAGTATTGCAGGCTTTTCTTTCGTTGTAGAACTCGATTTTCTGAACGGGAGAACCAGGCTTGGAGAATATTCCAATGAAATAGTGAGTCTTGTACGGGACTAAGTGATTATTATTTCCGAGTCATCATCTTTTCTTCAGATCAATCAGTTATTTTTACGCTCCCAATCACCCGCCCAGTATGGAGTTTACTTTGAGTGAAAATCAAGTTATGATTGCCGATATGATCCGCAAATTCGGCGAGGAAAATATTCGCCCCAAACTGATGGAGTGGGATGAGTCGCAGGAATTTCCTGTAGATGTAATGAAGAAGTTGGGTGAACTCGGATTGCTTGGAGTTCTTGTTCCTACAGAATATGGCGGTACCGGATTTGGATATCTTGAGTATGTAACTGTGGTTTCGGAAATCGGAAAAATCTGCGGATCAATTTCTCTTTCAGTTGCTGCGCACAATTCACTTTGTACTGGACATATTCTTCAGTTTGGAACAGAGGAACAGAAGAAAAAATATTTGCCAAAACTTGCTACCGGCGAATGGATTGGTGCTTGGGGATTAACTGAACAGAATACCGGTTCTGACGCTGGTGGAATGTTGACGACAGCCATCCCTGATGGAGATTATTTCATTATCAATGGGTCAAAGAATTTTATAACGCACGCTATTTCTGGCGATGTTTCTGTAGTAATTGTTCGCACTGGCGAAAAAGGTGACTCTCATGGAATGACGGCTTTTGTCATTGAGAAAGGAACAAAAGGTTTTTCTTCCGGAAAGAAAGAGAACAAGTTGGGAATGCGTGCTTCCGAAACTGCTGAATTGGTTTTCGTCGATTGCCGGGTACATAAAAGTCAGATGCTAGGTAATGTTGGTGAAGGATTTATTCAAGCAATGAAAGTTTTAGATGGAGGAAGAATCTCTATCGCGGCTGTTGCTCTTGGAATCGCAAAAGGCGCTTATGAAGCTGCATTGAAATACTCCAAGGAGCGTCATCAATTCGGAAAACCAATTTCTGCATTTCAGGCAATCGCATTCAAACTTGCTGATATGGCAACTGAAATAGATGCTGCTGAACTCTTAACATTCAAAGCCGCTGATCTGAAGAACAGAGGAGAGAAAGTAACTAAGCTTTCTGCTTTTGCAAAGTATTATGCATCTGAAGTATGTGTGCGCGCTGCAACTGAAGGCGTGCAGATTTTCGGCGGATACGGATACACAAAAGATTTCCCGGCTGAAAAATATTATCGCGATTCCAAACTCTGCACAATCGGAGAAGGAACTTCTGAAATTCAGAAAATGGTAATTGCTCGCGAAATAATTAACGAGTAAACCTCTCTTGAATACCGACACTAATTCTGAACATTCGAATTGACGCATATCACAGCGGCAAATCCAAAAGCGAATTGCAGTAACAGGATGTTTGCATTTCAATTCTATGAAGTCTTGATTGGCATGTTTTATTCCTCATTTTTTTTGTCCTTCTTATGCTGGATTTCATAGTCTGAAATCACGTCTTCATCTAAATATTCTCGGAATTTTGTCTGTTTTGCCATATTATTGTTTCGGCATTACAAGTAACACTTTACCCTTATGGAAACGATTCGCAGGCTATTCCCCCGCCTGAACTCTGTCGAGAGCATTCAGATTTACACGTTTTGGACCACTATTGTACTAACTACAGTCGTAGGCAGTATGATTTGCCTTGCCTAGCGTGTTTTTTGTACCGTTCCTGAAGATTTCCAGCTGATTATCCAGTAAGTATACCGCCTGTCAATTGGTCCCATTTACGAGCCTGCAACTCCCTCACATTTGTTTACTTTTGGCTTCGTAAATAAATGATCCGATGAAAAAACTTTTTTTGATTCCCGCTGCGGCGTTCTTCTTGAGTGCTGCAATTTATGTTGCTGGCGATCCTGTTAGCGCTCCTGCCAATTGGTTCAACCTTTCACAAGCAGACAATGGAATTCGTGGTGTTGGAACTGAAAAAACATACAGCGAACTGCTGAAGGGCAAAACTCCTGATACAATAATTGTTGCAGTAATAGATGGAGGTGTGGATTACATGCACGAAGATTTGAAGAACGTGATGTGGCATAATCCAGGAGAGATTCCTGACAACAAAATTGATGATGACAAAAACGGTTACATTGATGATGTGTATGGATGGAATTTCATTGGTGGTGCGAATGGTGAAAATGTTTCGCACGATAACCTTGAAATGACTCGTCAATATAAACGATTGAAGAAAAAATTCAAAAACAAAACGCGGGAAGATCTTCCTGCAAGCGACACAGCAGAGTATAACCAATATCTCATCGTTCAAAAAGACTATACGGCTGAATACGATGGAGCCAAACAAGCGTTTGATAATATCAATGCTTTCCGTCGAATGAATAATTTGCTGAAAGATGAAATCAAAGAAAATTCCGGGAAAGACACAGTAATGTATGCTGATCTTATGGCCCACAAGCCAAGTTCAAAATTGGCAGGATATTACGGCATACTTACTGTGCCTGATAAGAAAACGAAAACGGCTATCGTTAACAACCAAGACGATTGGGTTTCATTGAACGCCGAATTAGAACAAGGTTACGAAGCTTATAACAGCCGTTTAGAATACCATTTGAATCCCGATTTCGATTCACGCGCAATCGTAGGTGATGATTATGAAAATGCGGAGGAAAAATTCTACGGCAACAACGACATCAAAGGTCCTGATGCAATTCACGGCACGCACGTTGCGGGAATTATTGGAGCGCAGCGTGGTAACAACATCGGAATGGATGGCGTTTCGAACGCGGTGTTAATTATGGGTGTGCGCGTTGTTCCGGATGGTGATGAGCGCGACAAAGATGTTGCAAATGGAATTATTTACGCTGTTGACAATGGCGCCAAAATCATTAACATGAGTTTTGGAAAGTCGTATGGATACAACAAAGGTGTTGTCGACAAAGCTGTTAAATATGCGGAGAGCAAAGGTGTGTTGCTTATTCATGCTGCCGGTAACGATGGCAAGAACAACGATAAGTCAAATAATTTTCCAAATCCGCGTTTTCTTTCTGGTGGAGTAGCCAACAATTGGATTGAAATTGGCGCGTTAAGCTGGAGATCGGGTGCAAATTCTCTCGCGCCATTTAGTAATTATGGTATCAAGAACGTAGATGTATTTTCTCCTGGAGTTGATATCAATTCTTGTAAATCCAACGGTGGTTATATTGATTTGAGTGGTACAAGTATGGCTGCTCCGGTTTGTGCTGGAGTTTGTGCTGTATTGAAATCGTACTTCCCCAAACTTACGCCAGTTGAAATCAAAAACATTATTGAAA
>CAZBYM010000365.1:0-2567 GCA_964495745.1 uncultured Chryseobacterium sp.
TCCATTCTCTCCAACAATGACGATGATGTATCATGTAACCGGTACCGATATGTATGGTTGTCAGAATTGGGATTCCATAAATGTTGTAGTGAATGCCCCGCCAGATGTTCTGGTTTCGTCAACAGGTAATCCTCTTTGTCAGGGCGGAAGCGCGACACTCACTGCATCCGGAGCCGATATGTATTTATGGCTTTCTCTAAGCGACACGAATGCAACAGTTATCGTAAGTCCAACATCAACGACAACTTACGATGTTGTAGGTTTTGATGCGCTTACAGGATGCAGCGACACAGCATTAGTCACTGTAGTTGTTAACTTAAATCCAACCGTAACGGCAAATAACGATACTGTTTGTGCAGGTAATTGCGTGAACTTCCTCGCTGCTGCATCTGGTGGAAATCCAGGGTATACTTACAACTGGATGCCGACAGTTGGACTTGATAATCCTATGATTGCAAATCCAACAGCCTGCAACACCGTAACCATGTGTTATACCGTAACTGTTACTGATGCGGCGGGTTGTACCGGCGTAACAGTTGTTTGCGCGAATATTGACCAACTTCCTGTTGTAAACATGAATGGCCCAACTGCAGTTTGTGTTACCGACGGCAATTCTACACTAAGCGCAACTCCTTCCGGCGGAACGTTCAGCGGTCCTGGTGTAACTGGAAACACATTCAGTCCTTCTACTGCAGGCAATGGGACGCATCAAGTGATTTACACATTCACAGATGCGAATGGTTGTACTGCGATGGATACAATGAATATTGTAGTTTCTCCTTGCGTTGGAATTGCAGAGTCAAATGGTGTGAACGGAATAAATGTTTTCCCGAATCCATTTGAGAATTCATTTGTACTTCAACTCGAGAAAACAGGAATTGCGAATGTTCGGATCATGAACAGCCTCGGTGAAGTTGTTTTTGAACAGAAGATGAATGAAGGTCGGAATGAAATTTCTACTGAACAGTTTGCAAGCGGAGTTTATATGCTTGAAGTTGAAACTGCGGGTGGAACGAATACGATTAAAATTGTGAAGAGTAAGTAAACATTAATTCTTGTCGCCTTCGACTCCGCTCAGTCTGACAATGCATCTTCAATCGAAGACTTGTGAGACCGAGCGGAGTCGAGGTATACGGACTTGTCAAACTGAGTGATACGGAGCCAGTCCATGGGCGAAATGACAAGTCCTGTTTTTTTTAGTCTGCCCTCGACTCCGCTCGGTCTGACAATTCTTCTACCGAAGATAATTTGTCAGACTGAGCGGAGCCGAAGTGACAAATCACGAGTTGATGTGGCCAATCACGAATCGAAGTGACAATGCTTTTCCACTTCAGAACCGTATTCTCAGAATTGGATGCAGCTCAATATTATTATCCGCTTGCTTTCTTGAGTAGTGATGATCAATATCCACAAACGCAACTCC
This sequence comes from uncultured Chryseobacterium sp., assembly GCA_964495745.1. GTDB lineage: Bacteria > Bacteroidota > Bacteroidia > Palsa-965 > Palsa-965. The sequence goes on from CAZBYM010000365.1 coordinate 1,424, forward strand.
GGTAACTTCAATTTCTTTTCCTTCGAGGTCGTTCTCTTCAATGAATGCCACGAGTTCGGCATAAATCGCGTTGTACGCCGAACCTTCAGCATGATCGCAATCGGGATTTGGAACTTCCGTAATTAGATATTTGTCGCCGCTTTTTAATAGGATGTGATAATCTCCGTCACTCTTCCTGTCTACTTCTACAACCGTTCCGATAACAGTGTATGTTTTCAGTTCCATATCCTGGCGATCGGTTTCTGATTTCACATCAGGAACATCGAGAGCATTCAACTCCTCGATAGTTGTGAAAACAGGTGTGGTATCAACCAATGCTGTTCGTTCGTCTGTCATCAATTTCACTTCGCGACGAGCATCGCCGTTACAAGCTTCGCTGTTGTTTTTTCCTTTTTTGCAGGAAGACAAAAACGAAAAGCAATAGAAGATTCCAATAGTAAGACAAACGATTTTCATGCCACAAAAGTAAGTCAAACGTTCGATAATCGAGCTGATATGCCGCGTCAAACATGTATGAGGTAACCGTAAATAACCTGTCTGACCGCTTGACTTGCTCAACCCATTAGATTATATTGCATAAAATTGAACTGCATTAATTCAATCGCCGCCCCACTCTCGCGAAGTCCACTGAAAGTTTGTGAGGTGGTTCGTGAATTGAAACTAAGATTGGCTCTAAGAACTGATAATAAACAATACATTATGAAACATGTACAACTTCTGTTTATTCTGCTGATTTCATCATTGTGTGCGTCTGGACAAGCAGTCGATCCAACAATCGGATCACACTACTCACCAGGTGGACGATTTGATAACGTCTTTGACAAAGAGGGCAAACAACATTCACTTCGTCAGGTGACAATAAATTCGCAGATACTAATTCCATGTGCATCGACGAGCTATTACCGTACTTATTTTGAACCTGGTTGTGGAATGGATGGCAATTCGCAAATCGACATTGATCGACGAGCGGTTTTGTGTCAGGTTTTATCAGACCTGTCTTCGTTTATTATTCCTCCATCAGGCTCTCCATTAGCTAATGGAAATATTTTTGTGAACGTAGACGTAGTTGATATTGCAACAATGAACTTGCCCGGAGCCTTAGCTGTTGCATCTGGTTTTTATACTGTACCATTAGGAGCACCAA
>CAZBYM010000365.1:2577-4671 GCA_964495745.1 uncultured Chryseobacterium sp.
CAACGACAACAGGCGGCATAGCAGATAACCAAGCGTGGATAACCATTAATTCCGGAGTTGATGGATATACCAATGTGGTCTCCCCTGTTTCCACGGCCTCTCCTAATAATTTCTATCACATGGTTGTTGCATTTGATTTCAATGCGGTGAATTGGCACACATCGTTGACTACTCTGGCAACAGGTCAGGATTACGATCTGTATACCGTAGCACTACATGAAATTACTCACGCTCTTGGATTTGCTTCACTTATTGATGCAAATGGTGATTCCAGATTTCAGGACTTTAACAGCAATCCTGTTGCGTATTACAGTAGATACGATCGTTTTTTGCAAACCTCGAGCGGGGATGGACTAATTGCCACTTCCAATAACTGCTCTGCTTCACCGATGTATGATTTCAACTGGAATTATGCCGCGTTGCCAGTACCAGCGACGATCCTGTCTCCCAATCCTTCTAATTGCGTGTTAGATAATACAACATGTGTATCCGCAGTGAGATATGTTTCCGGAAGTCTGAATGGACAAATCGTCTACACACCAAATTGTTATGAAGTTGGCAGCAGTCTCAGCCATTTCGAAGATCAATGTTCGCCAACTCCTCTTGGGAATACCACGAGTAATAACAACTATTTCGTGATGTCTAATGCGAGTGCTCCTGGGCTAGCTGGAAATAAAAGACATCTTACACCAGAAGAACGGCTCGCGCTTTGCGATATGGGATATCATGTTCTAGGATCGTATGGCAATAACTCGGTTGTTGCGAATTCTTTTTTTTCATATGGATCTGCATGTAATGGAGATCAAATTGTTGGAATCAATGACGGAATTACTCCTACAGGAACTTTCCAATATATTACGTTACCCAATGTTCTCGTAACGATTAATGCTGTTGTTGGAAACGACTACTTCGCAACAGTACCCGCTCCGCAGCCAGCAATCGAATGCGTTGAAGATATTTACAATGTAGGAAGTACTATTGTTGTCAACGGCACTTCAATAGACTATACACCGGGACCGAACTCATTTGGGATCGCGGTTCTACGCTACGTGCCCTTCGATATAAACACTGGAATCCGAGGAAATATCACTTACATCTACGTGATGGTATCCAATCCGAATTGTACGGGATCTGCCTGCAACCCAATTACAAATAATGGATTTGAAAATGTTACCAATTCCATTTTTCCGGCTAATGTGTGCGGCGGCTTGGGAGGAGGATTAGAAATCGATTGCTGGACTTCTTTCACTGGCTCGCCAGACGTATTTAATCGCGCATGTACAGGTCCAAATCCGATTCCTGGAGGATTCTGTAATCCTGCAGCTGATGTCTGGGACGCTCCTACAATAACTAACAATGTTTACGCGGGTTTGGCAGGCGCAAACACTGGGTCTTTCTTATTTGAAGAATCATTTCAAACACAGCTTTCAACTCCCTTGATCCCGGGAGGAACTTATACGATTGATTTCTATGCTCGTGTTTCAGATGAAGGAATATCATTCAGTAATATACCTGCTAACTTAATCATTTGTGGTTCCAACGCGATGCTAGCTCCAATAGGAAATGATTTTGACCCTCTGGTAACCACTGCGCTTGTTGTACTTGTTAACCCTACCATAAATAATAATGGAGGGTGGGTTCATTTTGTAAGTACAGTTCAATGTACCTCAGCTGTGAATCTTAATTTTCTTTACATAGCATATGATGCTTCACAAACAATTCATCAGGATCCAATATCTTCATATCGCTATGTATTAATCGACGAATTCAATATCATTCCTCAAGGCAGCGGAACAACTGTTACCGCCTCGCCGACTATGGTCTGCCCAGGAAATTCGACAATCCTCACAGCAACAGGCGGCGTATCGTATGTATGGAATGGTGGGACTCTGATAAATGCCACAGGAAATACTCAAACAGTAACTCCTTCTTCAACTACAACTTATACTGTTATAGGCACGGATGTATCAGGATGTACTTCTACCGCTTCTATTACGATAGTTGTTTCCAACGCTGCATTAATCGTTAGTACTACGGCTTCTCCTACAACGGTTTGTTCAGGACAATCATCGATTCTCAACTCAAATGTAGTTG
>CAZBYM010000366.1:0-4651 GCA_964495745.1 uncultured Chryseobacterium sp.
TTACTTACAGCAGAAGCCATAGCAAACGAGGTCGAGGATGCCACCACCAGATAACATGGTACTTCAAGAAGGACGGTAAGACATGCATCAGGCGGCAGAAATCATATATAATGCGTGCTTATTGACTTTTCCCGAGAAATAGTTTAGACCAACACGATTGTGAAGAACTCTAGAATCTTGTGATAATTTCACTGCAATGAATGTATTTATTTTGCTTCATAAGCGTTATTAGATTATGAGATACATCATCATTGCGTCATCGTTTATTATCCTCGGATTAGTTTCGTGTAAGCACAATCAAGGTCCAACGAACGACTATAAGAATGCGAAGGAGCATCCAAGTGATCGTGAAGGAAAGACTCGAGCTAAGATGACAAAGAAAGCGGAGAAGGATGCCCGCAAGAGGCTAAAGAAGGCACGGAAGAAGCATGGCCTTAAACAATAACCGATGATTTGATAATTGGATGATAGGATTGAGTTTTCACAATACGTCCATCAGATTATTATATCATTCGATAATCCAATCATTTTACGGGGTGCAAATTCTGAATTATTGCTTAATTTTGCCTCAAATCCACTGCAAATGAATAAGGTCCTATCTCCACGAATGCTATTTGTTGTGACAGCAGTTGCAATTGCTGCACTAACCCGCATACTTCCACATCCTCCGAATTTCACGGCTGTTGGCGCGATGGCATTGTTTGCCGGTGCATGCATGTCAAATCGATTGCTGAGCCTTGTAGTGCCAATGGCGGCTTTATTCATCACAGATTTGTTTCTTGGATTTCACAATACAATGTGGGCTGTTTACGGAGCAGTAGGAATTACAACAATGCTTGGTTGGATTATTCGTGATCGTCAGAATTTCCTGACAGTGACTGGCGCAAGTCTCGCATCAATTGCTATTTTCTTCTTCGTAACAAATGCGGCAATGTGGCTAGTTGGATTTTTCATGACCGGTTTTTACCCTCAAACCGGCGCTGGATTACTGATGTCAATTGAAGCAGGAATTCCATTCCTTAATAATTCGATCTTAAGTCAACTTATTTATACTGGAGTAATGTTTGGCGCTTTCCATGCGGCGCGCGTCTGGAAGCCGACATTAGTAAAAGCATAATCAACGAATTTGTTACAAGAACCGCGTTCAGTACTACTGGGCGCGGTTTTTGCATAATCAGAGATCTGGATGTCATTCATTTCAGTTCATCTTGAAATAGCAAACAAATACTGCACATCATGAATCAAAGTTTACTTTTCTTGTCGCTAAACAAATTGCTTTTGGGATTGCTGTTATTCATTTCGCCAATGTCACTTTTGTCTCAGCAAAAAACTTTCGAAGTTGGACTCTCCTACCGCTACGTTTATTTTGAAGAATTCGACTGGTCGTTTAGTTCGGAACGCGGCGAAGCATTGCAACCAAATGAACTCGATGCACATTTACGTTTTGATATTGGAGACAGAAAAATACGGGGAACCTTTACTCTAGGTTACGCAAAATACGGAGCGAACGAAGCTACGTTTCCGAGCCTGTTGTTCTTCAGCTGTGGTAATGGCTCATACTATGCGAAGGTGCAAAACTATCATGCGTACCGTTTCAATCCGGGAATAGAATATCAGATCAGAAAGGGGAAAATAAGTTATGGAGTTGGCGCCGGCATTTTCTATTATGGTGCATTCGCTGGGAAACAGGACGAAGTGTTTTCAACGGTCTATGCGCGCGTCGATACGATAAACGGAGGATGCATTGTTGACAGTTCGTTCTTACAAATTGTTCTATCCAAAGCTCCAGCTAAACCTGTTGCATTGTTGGGCGTAAGTTTGAATATGTACGCCGGATACGAACCTGTAGATGGAGTTACATTCTTCGCATCGTTTTCTGTGAATCCAACGTTCAGTACGACGAATCAATATTTTGCTTTGTCTCCGAATGGAAGTGCTGGGGTTTATTTCAGGTTTAGAACGCGGGAAGATGAGGTGCCGAAATGACGAGGGTGTGCTAGGGTCTTAACCCTGAAAAGGCTCTTATCCTTTTCAGGGTTAAGACCCTTGGAACCTCTTCAACTCCGTCTTCTCAAACTCCCACTCAGGCGTCTCCAACACATCTCCAAACTTCACCGGGTACCACGGCGAAACTTCAAGATCATTCAGATTTTTCAAAATATGAATTTCCTGCGCGGGCATATAACTCTGCGCTATCATAAACATCTTATCTCCTGCCTCATTCACACACATGTCTACTACAATGACCGCGTGACCCGGAGAACCTCCATAAATAAACACATCACCGATCTGCATCGAATCAACTGAAATGGATTTCATTTCACGGTTCAGCGAAAGTGTTCCTGCGAACATGAAAACGTTGTTCAGATAACTTCGAAAAGACGAATGATCCTCTAATGCAGTGCGATTTTCTCCACTCGCCTTCTTAACTGAATTGCCAGAAACAACAAGTCGTTTTCCTTCTGACCATTCTCTATAATCACATTTATCTCCACTTGTATAGTTGAAATGAATCTTATCGTATTGTTCTATGCTGAACAAATATTCCGCTCTCAATCGCATTACTGCATCTGCGCATTGTTGCAAGTCTGCTTTGCCTGGATCGATATTCACTACGGCTGCGTGAACGTCTTGTCGACTTTTCTTTTCTCCATTGTGCAACAGCACATTTTTTCCGGCAGCATGCAGCGGAAGAAATCGCAACCATTCTCCGAACGAACCGGATTCTGTTTTTATGCGATGAAATCCATTTGGGGATTCCATTCGCGCATAAAGATTGTTCGTTGTGTCGAATGTTTTTCCAGTCATCCAGGAATAACTGAGCTTTGGATATACTATTCCTAGAGAATCTTCAACTTCAGGTTCTGCTCTATTTTCACCGGAGAACGAAGAAGCTTCTTTGCAAAAAGTGATCGTCAATGAAATGAAAACGAGAAGCAATCCAACAAAGACCGATTTCATGCTTTGGATATTAGAATCTTAGAGAAAACGTAGCAAGAAAGAAAAAATTACTTCGGTGCAACTTTGCTTAACTCCTTTTGAATGTAATCCGGAGAAGTCTCGTAGTTGAAAGTCGTTTCAGAAATCTGAGCGCCATCTTTGAAATAGAACACGCCCCACGAATAAATCTTCTTCGTGTAGATGTATCCTTTATCTCCAATTACAACGATGCGCTTCACTGTAGTTGTTCCGCCCTCCTTCTCTTCGATGGTTGTCAATCCCTGCTGATACGTCTTGGCAATTTCATTCCGATAATCTTCCTTTATCTGTTCTGGAGTTCTGGTGGTATCTCCAACCGCAACAGGATTCAGTTTCTTATCACATTCTGAAATCCTCTGTTTCGGATACAACTCCATCGGTTTTTCTTTCAACGCATCCTGGTACAATTTCTTGGCTCCTGACCAATCCCCAGAAGTGAATTTTGCATCTGCTTTCTTGATGATATCATCATACCGCTTCTGACGCGCAAGATCTGTTGCCTGATCAGCCAGCAGTCGTTGGCATTCCAAATACCTATCCTTAGGATACGCTTCCGTGGGTCGTTGCGTAGATGCATCTTGATATTTCCCTTGCGCAGCCTTATACTCTTTCAGTGTAAACAAACTATCAGCCGAGGCCAATGTTGCACGATACTTCGCGTCTTTCGCGTTACCGGCATTGATGATAGCCAATCGCTTATTGATTTCATCAATCTGTGCTTTCGGATACGCTTGCGCCGGTTTCAGCGTCAATGCTTTTTCATACGATGACTTCGCAGTTTCATAATCTTCAACTTTGAATGCAGAATCTCCTCGTGCAATGGCTTTGCTGTAATTCGCGTCGAGATTCTGTAGGTCCAAGATATTCTTGTCACATAACGCGATCTGATCTTTCGGATACTGTTCAGCAGACTTCATGGAAGAAGCTTCCTGGTACTTTGCTTTCGCTCCAGCCCAATCAGAAGTTTTGAATTTCGCATCTGCTGCTGCTATTGCCGCATTGTACGTTTTATCCAAACCATTCTTCGCGATGTTCTCATCACACGCAGCAATACGATCTTTTGGATACTTCTCACTTGGTTTCATACCGGAAGCTTCCTGGTATTTCACCTTCGCACCACTCCAATCAGAAGCATCAAATTTTGCATCGGCATCAGCGATAGCATCGGTGTACTTCTTGTTCGCTGCGGCAGCAATATTGTCGTTACATAGCTTGATCTGATCTGTTGGATATGCTTCGCCCTTCTTCACTCCCAAAGCTTCTTCGTACTTCGTTTTTGCTCCTGCCCAATCACTCGCCTTGAACTTTACGTCCGCTGCTGCAATTATTGCGCTGTACTGCTTATCGACTCCTTCTTTCGCGATATTTTCGTCGCACTTAATAATCTGATCCTTCGGATATTTTTCAGCAGCCTTCAAACTTGATGCTTTCTGATAATCCACTTTTGCGCCCGCCCAATCTGACGTTCCAAATTTCTTGTCTGCTGCAGCTATTGCATCATCGTATTGTTTTTGCAATCCTTGTTTCGAAATTTCTGCATCACATTTCACAATCTGATCCTTCGGATACGTTTCAGTTGCTTTTAATGCAGACGCTTTCTGGTACTCAGATTTCGCAGCCAACCATTCGGAAGCTTTAAACTTAATATCAGCAGCTGCGATTGCATCGTTGT
>CAZBYM010000367.1:0-4646 GCA_964495745.1 uncultured Chryseobacterium sp.
CCGCTTTTGAAATTCAATATTTGCAACCCGATTCGGTAGTTAATTCAAATCTCTATCGGTATACATATGGTCCAATGCTGGATATTCATCAGATTGGTTATGGTAGTTCCGCGTACATGTACAGAAAAGATGAGTTCTCTCCATGGAAAACATTACCAACTACAAATGTTTCCAAAAACGGAACTGCGAGATTTGAATTCATTGGAAAAAATGCGGTGATTAGAGATGGGTACGATATGGTCGTTACACCTGATAAATACAGCAGCTTAATTCCAATGAACAGTCAACTGGATGGATCACTTCAATTCAAAGTATGGAATTCGAAACATGAACAAGCTGTAGCGAACGCCCAAGGTGAAATACGCACTCCGTACTATTCCAAATCAATTGGTCCATTTTCCAATGACTTTATCTGGTTATCAGAACCCGATAAATCATTTCATTGGCGATGGAAACTCTACAATATAAAAACCGGCGCCCTTGTTCTAAACAAGAAAATTGTATGTGATCGCGCTTATCCGATTTGGGGCAACTATACGATTTTTCATTCGAGTAAAGGCAAAGGTCTGCTCAATCTGCAACGCGGAAAATATGTCGCTGGTCCGGGGTTCCAACATATTACACCAATCGACTCAACGGGATCAATGTTCGCTATTAGAACATGCGCAGGCAATATTGGCGTAGTTGACACAAACGGAATCTGGTTGGTCGACACAGTCTGGACAGACTATACACCCGTTCATTTCCTGGGCTCATTCAATAAGAACGAGAACAATTATTCCTCACCAGAATTTGATCTGTATTATGAATATTACATTTTCTCCAACGACAAGAACAGAATTTGTTTCAACGTGCCAGACAAAACTTTATCAAATGATCAGGCAATCTATAGTAGGCTCTGGGAAACTAATTTGTTACTGCAGCCCTATGATACATCTGGCCGGTTGAGAAACTGGAATTTGACCCGAACACTTTATGTAGGTGCGTATGTAGACGCAACAACACAACCAAAACTGAAAGTATGGCATCAACGATGTCTGATCGATTCGATGTACAGTCCTGTGCGCAATCTTGAAGACCATTATTATTACTCCGTCACAAGTTGCGAGTATTGTAAAAAACGTGGTGGATCCCGACTCTCTTATAAATGGACAAAAGATTATGAGCACGGAAATCAAATGTTTCGAATTTCTACGTTCAACGATTCAATGATTTCTTTTTTCAGACATCCGCTCAACGATTATTGGAGATATCAGCCCAAGGGCAAAGAAATGTTTTCAACTGTGATGATGTTTCCGGATGGCCCGCATCAAATGCAACTCGATTCCTTGTTTGATCCGAAAACTGACTGGAAAAATTTCATCATTAACACAGTGATCACATATGTAAATACGCATATGCATGTGGAAGGTGATTGTCATAATCCTGCGGCTTTTCCAATCTTGATGCGGGAACGATTTCTGATCACTCCTGAAGGTATTGCGTTGTATCCGGAAGATTTTACAGAATCATCGAGACAACTGGTGGTCACCATTCCGTGGATAGAAGCCGATGCATATTTGAGAACGGATATTCGTACCCGTTTAATTCCTGCCCAATAGTATTCATCTCAGAATTAGCGCGAGCTTGGGTTTTCGAATTCCGTTTTTCGTTACCTTCGCCCAAACGAATTTACCAATGAAAAATACTCTTTTCGCGGCTGTTGTCGCATTCACGTTCAGCACAGCCTTCGCGCAAGATCGCACGACCAACAAGAAAGACAGCAAAATTGTTTTTTCCGAAGTGAAGGAAGCAAAAGGCACTACGGTAAAAGATCAATTTCAAACGAGCACCTGCTGGATTTTTTCGACACACTCTTTTCTTGAGTCGGAATTTATACGTCAGGGAAAAGGTGAAATTGACTTGTCGGAAATGTGGATTGTACGCGTAGGGTATATTGAAAAAGCAAAACGCTACATGCGCCTCATGGGTAAAGGGCAATTCAGTCCTGGCGGAGAAGCAATTGATGTGATAACTCTTGCTGGACAATACGGACTCATGCCACAATCTGCTTACGTTGGCAATCCAATTGGAGAAGATAAAATCCGTCATAAAGAAATGGATGCCGTACTGAAAGCGATGCTGGATGCTCAACTGACTTTGCCGGAAGGAAAACTTTCCCCGAACTGGCTCAACGCATTTATTGGTGCGCTTGATGGATATCTTGGCGCGCCCCCAGTGAAATTTGACTACAATGGAAAGCAATATGACGCGAAGAGTTTTTCAGCTTTTCTTGGATTCAAACCTGAAGATTATGTAACGATCACTTCTTTCACGCATCATCCTTTCTATACACGGTTCGTTCTCGAAATTCCGGATAATTGGGCAGCTGAAAGTTTTTACAACGTCAGTCTTGATGAACTGACAACAGTTACTGATAATGCAACAGCGAACGGATACACACTGGGTTGGGGAGCTGACGTAACGGAAAGTTATTTTTCTCAACGCAATGGAATCGCTGTGGTTCCAATAAATAGTTTTGAATCACTGGGCAAAGGTGAAAAAGATTCTTTGTGGACTTATCCGTGCAAAGAGCGGGTGATATCAGCGTTGATTCGTCAGGAAGCATTTGATAATTTGAGTACTCAAGACGATCATGGAATGCAAATTACCGGACAGTGTAAAGATCAAACCGGTAAAAAATATTTCATCGTTAAAAATTCCTGGGGAACAACCAATAACGATTGCGGCGGATTCATATATGTTTCTGCTACGTATTTTCAATACAAGACGACAAGTATTCTGGTACATAAGAGTGCGGTGCCGAAGGAGATTGCCGTTAAAATAGGATTACATTAAGCAATAGACAGAGAAATGAAAACGTTTTATTCAGTTTTGACGTTAGTTTGCATCCTCTTTTACACATTGGCGCAAGCGCAAACAATGCCGCCAACAATGTGTTTCTGGCCATCAGGAAGTCAGTACTCTATTAGTCAGAACATGGTTCATTCAACGAATGGAGGTATAATTGAACTGAGAACACAATTTAGCTCGGGTGCATTCACGATCTGTCGAGTAAGCGCAAGTGGCACTCCATTATGGCGAAAAGAAGTGGTTTTAAACGACACTTTCGGCATGTTTTACACAAAAAATATTCTTGAATTACCTGGCGGAGATTTTCTCGTGAGCGGAGCCGTATCAAATCAGAATTATCCAACACAGAATGGTCACTTTGCGATGCGTTTTGATTCAACAGGAAACTTGTTGTGGAAAAAACTCATCCGAATAAACGCGCAGTCCCGGGACGAGTTCACCCTATATTCACCGTTCGGGCAAGGAACACTGTACTTCGTGAGTAGCTGTTACAATAATGCAATTAGTCTTGGAGGGGTTCATATTCTAAAGACCGATGTGAATGGCAATATACTCGATAGTGCTTTTTTTCAGATCGATCAGTCTCAGTTTGCAGTGCCAAAGGCAGGTATAATCAATTCCCAAGGCGATTTGGTTTTGGCCGGAGGCAGTTATCAGAAACTGTATTTTATGCGACTGGACACTTCGTTGCAAATGATGGACACACGCAGTCTGACCTGTCTGAATGGTCCGCAAACCGTTCTAACCGTAAACAATATTATTGAGATGCCAGGCAACAACTATATCATTGCCAGTAAAGGCTCGACCACTCCAAATTGGATTTTCAAATTAGATTCAGCTGGTCACATTCTTAACCAGGTAGGGATAAATAAAGCTAACACCACTTTTTTCAACATCAGTTTTCTGGCGGTAAATTCGTCCGGCTACTTCTTCGCGGCCGGCCATAGTGGCTACTCACCCACAAACCAATTCAGCTGCGATCTCTTATGTTTCACCGATACACTTTCTCCCGTTTCCTTTACTAGTTACTTCGGAACGGGTCCAGCAGGACTGTTGATGTACAATGATCATCCGTTAATTTCCAGTCAGCCATACTTTGGTGCAACCGGTGAAAAACCGGTCGCGTATTTTGAAACCGATTCGATAGGAAATATTTGTACTTCGATCGCTTCTCCGGTATCCACAGCAACAGTTCCATTATTTACAGAAACCATCTCCGCGGTGAATTATTACGCAGCACCCTCTAGTTCCGTGTTAACTTTTGTTCACACAGAAACTGTACTAACCAGTTTTGTAGCAAATGACTTCTGTTTATTCAATGGTGAGCAGGAAATTAATGATAACACCGCAATAACACTTAGTCCGTCTCCCGCAACCGAGTATTTGCAGTTACATGTTTCATCTTACTTTTCAGATTATACTGTAATCATCTTTGATCTGATGGGAAGACCCGTAACCGAAGCGCAAATAAACGCCAGTGAAATTAATATTACATCACTAGCCAATGGTACATACGTACTTGCGTTGTACGCCGAGGATCGTGTTGTGAGGTAAATATTTGTTAAACAATAGTATGTCGGAATATTTTTCACACGATCACCTCAAACAACTAAAGTCTGCTGAAGGGCATGTACTCAAGAACGTTGTGTACCACAACTGGATCAACAAAACAAATCCGGGAGAACAATTTGAATTTCTCGAAAAACTGGAACTCGATTTTGGCGATTACAATCTGGTCATCACTGTGCCCGAAACAATGGAAGATGCGCTCACGTTAGCTGATGATTTTGACG
>CAZBYM010000368.1:0-4640 GCA_964495745.1 uncultured Chryseobacterium sp.
AAACAGTGAAGGAAAACTTCCTAATGATGTAAAACTCGCTGCTCAGTCAGGCGCAACCGTTGTCATTCTAATGGGTCTCGCGAAACTTCCCGATATTGTGCGGGTGTTTCAGAGCTACGGAAAGGGATCGACACCCATTGCAGTTATCCAGGACGGGTCGCTACCAACAGAAAACAGCGCGGTCGGTTCTATCGATACGATTGTTGACGTTGTGAAACAAGAAGGAATTCGTTCGCCGGCAATAATAGTCATTGGCGACGTCGTTCGTAAAAGCCCGCAAGCAGCACACATTCTCGCGTACGAAAATCATCTCCTCAACTAGCGCCAACAATTCAGATTACATATTTCACACCAAAGTGAGCCAGGAAAAGGAAACATATAAAGACAGTCACCAGCTACCGGAAGACGAACAGGGAAATTCACTTTTCCCTGTTTTTCTGAAGCTGGAAGATATGTCTTTGCTTATTGTTGGTGGCGGCAAAGTGGCGTTGGAGAAATTGGAGAAAGTAATTCTTAATAGTCCGGCTACTCCAATTGTTTTGGTTGCGCCAGATATTTTACCGGAAATAAAAACAATTGCTGATCAGCACGAGAATGTGTTTTTACAGGAGCGTGAGTTTGATCCTGAAGATCTTGACGATGTAGATATCGCAATCGTTGCTGTTGACGATAAAAGCATTTCTGAATTCGTGGTGATCGAAGCACACAAGCGAAATTTGCTAGTTAATGTTGCCGATACTCCGGGTTTATGCGATTTCTATCTTTCTTCGGTTGTCCGAAAAGGTGATTTGAAAATTGCCATTTCCACCAATGGTAAATCGCCTGCTCTCGCCAAAAGGTTGCGTGAAGTTTTTGAAGAAGCGCTTCCTGGAGAAACTCAATTGTCGATTGAAAAACTGAATGAGTTAAGAACGCATCTCAAAGGAGATTTTACTGAAAAAGTGAAAGTTCTTAATAATGCGACTTCCATACTCATCAACAAACACGATGCAAAGAAGAGAAGACGGAGAATAATCAGGAACAGTGCCATTTACGCGTTGGCCGGAATTTCACTGATGATTCTGGGCCACTTGCTTTTCAGTTACATCACATTCGAGTCTATCGGTAGTGTTGCGACCGGAATTTTTGCTGAAGTAGATTCAACAATTTTGCTTTGGATTGCAGGCGGACTCATTGCGGGATTTATCGATGGTGCACTTGGAATGGGATATGGAGTTAGCGCTACCACATTTCTCATGTCGTTTGGAATTAGCCCGGCCGTTGCAAGTATGAGCGTACACTCCTCCGAAATTTTCACGAGTGGTGTTTCCGGATTAACACATCTTCGTTTTGGAAACGTAAACACTAAACTCTTCAGAAACATTCTTATTCCCGGAGTTGTTGGCGCAATTTTGGGAGCCTTTCTGCTGGTGACGTTTGAAGGATACAGCAATTTTATCAATCCACTCGTTGCGTGTTACACATTTTTTCTTGGCGTAGTAATTATTCTCAAAGCTCTTAAGCGCGATAAAGTACGCAAGAAGATAAAGCGTCTCTTTCCTCTGGCATTTACAGGTGGATTTCTTGATTCGATTGGAGGCGGCGGTTGGGGGCCAATTGTTTCTTCCACGTTGATTTCGTGGGGAAAAACCCCTCGGTTTATTATCGGATCAGTGAATCTTGCGGAGTTCTTTGTTGCATTGGCAAGCTCATTTACATTCATTACGTTGATTGGATTAACTCATTGGCAAATCATCGTTGGATTAATCATAGGAGGTGCAATCTCATCGCCAATAGCAGCTACCTTTGCCAAGAAATTAAATGCCCGCACGATGATGATTCTAGTAGGAATAATTGTCATCATCATCAGTATCCGGAATATCATTAAAGTATTCCTTTAGCCATGAATTTAGATTCTTTCAATGCAACATACGCTTCTCTCTCACCTGAAAATCGGGTGAAGCAATTGTACGTTGACTTTGACAAGGTTTTATTCACCTCGTCATTCGGGACAACGTCGGCAATTCTGCTTCATCTCTTCCATTCTGTAAATCCAAAACAAGAAGTCTATTTTCTTGACACCACGTATCATTTTTCGGAAACGCATGAATATAAAAATGCGCTGATCAAACTTCTTGGTATTAATGTCATCTCTGTCAAGCCGGAAGAATGGAAAAATAATTTCACCAATGCGGACCAAACCTGGAGTAAAGATCCTGACTTGTGCTGTTCGATCAATAAAGTTGAACCGCTCGATAAAATAAAAAGCAATTTCAATGTTTGGGTTTCGGGGTTGATGCAGAGTCAAAACAGTTACAGAAAACAGATGAATGTGTTTGAGCAAAAATCAGACATCATTAAGTTTTTTCCGATCATTGATTTTACAGCAGAGCAAGCTAAAGAATATATGAAGAAGCACGATTTGCCCGAACATCCTTTGGTGAAGCACGGTTTCAATTCTGTAGGATGTATTCATTGCACGGTGAAAGGAAGAGGAAGAGAAGGGAGATGGGTGAACAGGTCGAAGACGGAGTGCGGGTTGCATATGTAATCACTTTTTCCGCGCCTCACTAACTCTCCGGAGGAGAGAACCCGGAAAAAGTGATTACACCTGAGACACTGATTCACGGTTCTCCCCTTCGGGGAGTTAGTGGGGCAAGTGAATCAGTGGCGAAGGAACTCCGTCAAGAACTGCACACGATTGATCAAGTTAAGTTGTAATGTAATAGTAGCAATGAAGTAATTTTGAGCCATGGAAAATAAGATTTCAGTAGCGTTGTTTGGATTCGGTTGCGTTGGACAGGGATTGTACGATGTGTTGAATCACTCGGAAGTATTGCAGGCAAACATTCGAAAAATCGGAGTAAAAGATCCGGCGAAGAAGCGTAATGTTGATGAGTCGCTGATTACTTACGATAAGAAAGATATTCTTGGTCGCACCGATGTTGATGTTGTCGTTGAGATGATAACAGATACAGAAGATGCCTATTTGATTGCCAGTACGGCTATGCGTAACGGAATGCATGTTGTAAGTGCGAGCAAGAAAATGCTGGCCACATATTTCGATGAATTGTATCGCATTCAAGTGGAGACGGGCAAGGCACTTATTTACGAAGGTTCTGCCGGTGGAAGTATTCCGATCATTCGGACGCTGGAAGAATATTACGACAACGAGTTGCTTGGAAGTCTGCGCGGGATTCTGAATGGAACAACCAACTACATTCTTACGAGAATGGAACTCGAGAACAAAGATTATGGTGAGGTTCTGAAAGACGCACAGGAAAGTGGATTCGCAGAACTTGATCCGTGGATGGACGTTGCAGGATTTGATACGTTGTACAAAACAATTCTTCTCAACGTTCACGCATTCGGTGTTGTCCTAAAACCAGATGATGTCTTGAATCTTGGCATTCAGAATATTTCGTTTGCGGATATCCGCTATGCGAAAGAAAAGGGATTACGAATCAAACTCATTGGCAGCGCAGCTAAATCCGGGGATAAATTCAAAGTGTACGTGATGCCGCGATTTGTAAAGCAAGACGATGAACTCTTCAAGG
Organism: uncultured Chryseobacterium sp.; assembly: GCA_964495745.1. Lineage (GTDB taxonomy): Bacteria > Bacteroidota > Bacteroidia > Palsa-965 > Palsa-965. Next base: position 3,537 of record CAZBYM010000368.1, read on the forward strand.
TATTATACGAGTTCAACGCGATTGAAGTAGAAGGCGCGTATTCATGCAAACAAACTTTCGTTGGTAAAGGAGCAGGAAGTCATCCTACAGGAAGCGCAGTTCTTTCCGATATTTCTGCGTTGACCTACAACTATCGCTACGGATACAGAAAACTAAAGAAGCTGGAGAAAAATCATGGTGGAAAAAATCCGGGCAAAACTGTTCTTGACAATGATTTCACGATCAAAGTTTACATTCGCTATTCAGACAAGAGTGAATTGAAAGAGATTGAGATCAGGAATATTGTAGAAGAATATCGTTCGCCAGAAGTGAACTTCATTATTGCAGAAGTTGGATTTGCTTCATTGTTTTCGTTGAAGGGAAATAAAGAGTCGAAGGTTTTTGTGTGTGCGGTAGAATAGGTCGCTTCGCTCCGAAATTATTGAACCACATAGTACACACATAGGCGCTTTGCTTGTACACATAGATGGTGCACCTATGTGAAACCTATGTGGAGCGAAGGCAGAAGGGAAGGAACTATGTGTCTATGTGGTTCAAATAATATTATCGTGGTCTTCTCTTCGCAAACTTCCAGGCCCAGTTAATCAAAACAATCTGCTGTCGAAGGTGTTTGTTTGTGTGGTAGAGTAACTAAATTATCAAATGATGAGATGATAGGATGTTTGACTCGAGTCGAACTATCCTGAATCAACAAATTTCGTAAATTGCAGTATGAGACGTGTTTTGGTTCTCCTTCTGCTAATCTCTTGCGTTCATTGCGCCGCGCAGAAAAAAGTTTCAGATCTTCTCGTAAATCGTAAATCGTCCTGTGATTCGCTCATGCGCATTCAATACGGAAATGAGTTGTTCGAAAAATACTTCGCGCTTGATTCCTTCTCCGGCGGATACTTTGGTCATGGCTTCCAACATTGGAATGAATCAGTAGAACACGATTCGGCAGCACACTATATGATCTGGTATTATTTCAGATATCCTGGGGCGTTAATCGACTCCTCTTACAAATACGGATTTCATCATGAGAAAGATAATCGTCCAACAAGAGGGTCGTACGGAGGGAAATGCTGTGCCCGTCTCATCAAAATCACTCCACAACAACTAGATTCA
>CAZBYM010000369.1:0-4584 GCA_964495745.1 uncultured Chryseobacterium sp.
TTCTCCAACATTACTGATTCTTTGAGTGACTATTGTAACTTATTCATTCTTTAACAATTCTCCTGATGGTGCAATTTATATTTCAGTTTCCGGCGGATCAACTCCATACACTTACTCATGGACAGGTCCCGGAGCATTCTCAGCAGCAACAGAAGATTTAACAGGTGTAATTTCCGGTTCGTACACTGTTATGATTACTGATAACAATGGTTGTCAGGCATTCGATACAATTTTGGTTGGAGCACTTACAACTGTAATTGCCAATGCCGGACCGGATACTACAGCTTGTGTTGCCGGACAAATTCTTCTCGATGGTGGAGCAAGCGTGAATGCTGTGACATATGTGTGGACAGTTCTTCCTTCCGGAAACGTCGTTGGAAATTCGGTAACAGCATTGGTTGTCCCTACAACAGGAACCAACACTTATGTTCTGACAATAACCAACAATGGTTGCACTTCGACGGATACGGTGCTTGTGAATTCATTGCCACAACCTTTTGTTGATGCGGGCCCTGATCTGTCAATACTCTCAGGACAAACAATAGTCATTGGGGGATCTCCAACAGGAAATTCAGGAGTAACATATGCATGGGGTCCTTCAACCGGATTAGGTGATCCGATTTCTCCAAATCCTGTTGCGGGTCCTGCGGGAACTACAAGTTACATTGTTACAGTAACTGATTCCGCCGGATGTACAGCGAGCGATACGATGATACTTGATGTTGTTCCTTCAATCTGGTTCCCGGATGGATTCACGCCGAATGGTGATGCCGTCAATGACACGTGGGTGATTGATTACATTTTCCTTTTCCCTGAATGCGAAGTTGAAGTGTATAATCGCTGGGGAGAATTGTTATTCCGTTCTGTTGGATACAACACACCGTGGGATGGTCGATATGACAACAAAGATCTTCCCGTTGGAACTTATTATTACATCATCAAGTTGAACGACCCAATGTTCCCAGATGTATTTACAGGACCATTAACAATCATGCGTTAAGATGAAACCAGCTATGAAAAAAATTCTCGGCCTTCTTGCAGGAATTCTTCCGCTGACAATCGTCGCGCAGCAGCTTCCGCATTACAGTCAATACATGGTGAACGATTATGTAATGAATCCTGCCATTGGGGGAAAGAACAGTTACTTCCAGGGTATGTCAGCGAATCGGTATCAATGGGGCGGAATTACGGATGCGCCACGCACGTACATTCTGAGTTTGCATGGTCCTTTGAAATGGGATCACATGGGTGTTGGTGGACAATTATTCACAGACATTGTTGGTCCAACCCGCAGAACCGGATTTTACATGTCGTACGCATATCACGCGCCGCTCACAGATAAACTGAAACTTTCGTTTGGTCTGAGCGCAGGAATTTTGCAATTCAGTATTGATGCACAAAAAATTACTTTGCATGATCCCGGCGATCTTGTGCTGACGAATTCATTGCAATCTGTTTTGATGCCCGACTTCAGCGCAGGATTTTATTTGTACAGCGAAAAATTCTGGGTGGGCGCTTCTTGTTTACAGATTCAACAAAATAAAATCAAGTTCTTCGATTACATGTCGAACACCACCAGCGTTCTCAATCGTCACCTATTTTTCACAGCAGGATATCGTCAACCGCTTGGTGATGATTTCGTTCTTGAACCATCTGCACTTGCGAAATTAGTAGCGCCGGTTCCATTTCAGTTTGACGCAGGATTGCGAATCATCTACAAAGATAAAATCTGGGTTGGAGGTTCGTATCGTCACCTTGATGCGTTCGCGATGTACATGGGCTTCCTGTACAAAGAAAATCTTCAGTTCGGATATGCGTATGATTTCACGACAACCAATCTTGGAAATTATTCAACGGGAACGCATGAGTTGATTATTGCTGTGCGGTTTAATAAGAATGGTGTGGCTCCGAAGAAGTCGTTTGATTGATCACTTCAACTTGAGCATTGCCACATTCAATGTTGATTTGTTGACCAAATTTGTGGGTAGTCCTATTCAGAAATATCTTCCAAGACTCAATCCGATGAAGACATACCCTGGTCGGGCTGAATAATTTCCTGTCGAGGTCTGATCAAGATTGTAATGTTCACTGGTGTGGTGGCTGTGATATTTCAATTCGTCGAAACTTGTTAGCCATTTTCTGATACCTGCATAACAGCGGAGGAAGAAATGTGCATGACGATATTCAAGTCTGAGCGCCATTTCTATTTTTAGTTTGAAGTCTGTCGTTTTGCTATCTGAGACTGAATAATGTACATGTATTGTGTCTGTGAAAGTTTGGCCCGACTGATCAGTATGCTGCCAAACACCATCCTCTTTTAGCGTGTCAACGATCTGAGCCGATTTTACGAGACCGCAGCCAATTCCGGACATTCCGGACACACGAAAATCAGATGACCCAATTTGTTGGTCATAACCAGCACTGAATGTAACAGGAAACGATTTGTAAACCTTCTCAAAAGAAATAGCAGAAACGATAAACGGCAACACATACACGTTTAAGTGATATTCATCTTTTTGATGGGCGACTGAACCAGAAATCATGAAGCCTGATTTCCAATAGTACTCCAATCCGATTGCTGGGCTAAAACTACGACTAGGAATAAAATTCGAATTTTCCTTTTCTCCATCAAATTTCCATAGAGAAGGAAAGCCGAAGTCTGCTTGAGAATAAATAGCAAACCTTTGGGCGCGCGCGTTTATTGCAACAACAGTAAATAATACAAATAAGATGAAGTGGCGTGCCATTTTTATCCTAAGACGAAAAAATCAATTCGCGGTTGCCAGCCTATTGAGGCTTGTGATGATATTAATATCGCTCAACTACTACATTTCACCCAAATAAAAGAAAATCTTCAGTTCGGATATGCGTATGATTTCACCACAACCAATCTTGGAAATTATTCAACGGGAACGCATGAGTTGATTATTGCCGTGAGGTTTAACAAGAGTGGTGTGTCGAAAGCGAAGTTTGACTGATGATTGAATTATTGTATGATAAGATGTAGTCTACATTCAATTACACTTCTGCCGCTTCATCCCATCATCAGATCGTCCAATCATCAACTGTGCTTCACCCAAATACTCGAATCCCACCAACCTTCGTGATACCAGTTTTCACGGAAATGTGCTTCGTTTCTGAACCCTAATTTTTCAAGTACGCGTCGTGAAGCGTCGTGCCGCGGATCAACGTTCGCAGACAAAGTATGAAGTCGAATATCATTCAACGCATAATTGCAAATTTTCTCGAGCACTTCAGTCATTATTCCATGATTCCACCAGCCGGGAAGTAATTCATAACTGATTTCCCCACGCAGGTGTTCGTAATCGATGTGTTTCAATCCTGCCGTACCAATAAGTTGTTGGATTTCCTTGTGATAAATTCCCCAACGGATTCCTTCCCGAACAGCAAATTTTTTTCGCCAATCCCACAATTGTCTTTCTGCTTCGCTGATTTCAGAAAAAACTTTTGTTCCGCGAAATTCCTGCACCTGTGGATCTGAAAAAAGTCGCAAGACAAATGCTCGTTCTTTCACTGGCAGCCAAACGAGTTTAGTGCGTTCCGTTTTCAATTCAGGAAATTGCGCTGGAAATAGCTCGAGTGGCTGCATATAACGAATTTACAATTCTATTCGGGTAATGAACTATCTTTGCCGAGATTCTCGCCGTTCCCGCGAGTAGATGTTGAGCAATAAAAAGTGGCAGTAACAGACAACAGTCCCACTAAGTAGAAAATGAACGTATGAAATCATTTTTTGATCAGCATCCAACAGTTCGAACAGTACTCTTTGTTGTAGCTATTATTATTTGCACAACTCCATTGTCGAGTCCGCCACTGGCATTACTGCTCGGACTGATTTTCGCGCAATTTATCGGACATCCATTTGTTCATCTCAATAGTAAATCAACCGGGTTGTTGCTGAAAGTTTCTGTTGTGGGGCTTGGCTTCGGAATGAATGTAACGCAAGCCATGGAAGCCGGAAAGAGTGGCGTACTTCTTACTATTTCCTCCATAGTATTTACAATCCTTCTTGGATTACTCATTGGGAAATTATTCGGTATTGCGAAAAAAACCACGGTCCTCGTTTCTTCCGGAACTGCAATTTGTGGAGGAAGTGCAATCGCTGCTATTGGTCCTGTTGTTGGAGCCGACGACAGAGAGATGTCGGTGTCGATGGGCACAATTTTTCTATTGAATTCTCTTGCGTTGATCATCTTCCCTCCTATCGGACATTACTTCAATCTCACGCAACAGGAATTTGGTTTGTGGTCAGCGATTGCGATTCATGACACCAGCTCTGTTGTGGGTGCAGCCAGCACGTATGGCGAAGAGGCTCTTCACATTGCAACTACAGTAAAACTCGCTCGTGCATTGTGGATTATTCCGCTCACAATAGTCATGGCATTTTTCTTCAAATCGGGAAGCAAGAAAATGAAAATGCCGTGGTTCATTTTATTGTTCGTTGTTGCAATGGTGTTGAACAGTTATGTTCCGTTCATTCACGAACAGAGCGAACATCTTTTCTCGATTTCTAAAATAGGATTGTCCGTTACTCTATTCCTCATCGGTGCCGGATTATCAATG
>CAZBYM010000370.1:0-4582 GCA_964495745.1 uncultured Chryseobacterium sp.
TAAAAGAGATCCGCGTTGGGTAAGTGAGGCGGAAACCGCTGACTGTAGGGGTTACAGCGGAAGAGGGTTATTGCAGTGAACTCCAACCCGGTCATTCGGGAAGGAGTTTGCTGTTTTTAACAATTGACTCTTGATTACTAAGTGGTTTCGCGTCCAATCACCCTTGGATGTGGGTTAGTTTTGTAATATGCCACAGAAACCGCTTATTCTGGTTACAAACGATGACGGAATTCACGCTCCGGGAATTACTGAATTAGTAAAAGTTGCTGCAAGATTGGGCGATGTTTATGTTGTTGCACCTGATAAACCGCAATCGGGGATGGGGCATGCAATTACGATCAACGCAACTTTGCGTGTTGACAAATTAAACGCGCACGCGAATGCACAGAGCTGGAGCTGCAGCGGTACTCCAGTTGATTGTGTCAAGATGGCTGTAAATAAATTGTTGCCGCGAAAACCTGATTTATGTCTTTCAGGAATTAATCATGGAGCGAATCATTCAATCAACATTATATACTCCGGCACAATGTCGGCCGCAATGGAAGGTGCAATTGAAGGAGTTCCATCCATCGGATTTTCATTACTCGATTATTCTATTGAAGCCGATTTTTCTGCGTCTTCTATCGTTGCAGAAAAAATTTGCGCATGGGTTTTGAAAAACGGATTGGCAAAAGGTGTTTGTCTCAACGTAAATATTCCAAAATTACATATTGATGAAATCAAGGGAATAAAAGCATGCAGACAAGCTTCGGGAACATGGAATGAAGAATTGGATGAACGGAAGGATCCTTATGGCCGGAAATACTACTGGCTCACGGGGAACTTTGAAAATTTTGAACCTACAAGCACAGATACAGATGCCTGGGCTTTAGATAATGGATTTGTTTCAATCGTTCCTTCTCAATTTGATCTGACTGCGCACGAGTCAATAATCAGACTTAGTAAACTCGACGGAAAAATCTGATCATGAAAACAAAACTGGACAATGTTGTAGTCGGACTAATTATAGGTGCAGTGTTTCCTGTGATTGGAATTTTTCTGTATTACATGTTTACTTACAGATATCAAACATCATTTTCAGGATTTCTTGAATATTTTTCACGAATGAATATCGTTGTTGCGGCAATGAGTCTGAGTTGCTACATGACTAACTTGCCTTTGTTCTTCGGTTTTATCTGGCTCAAGATGAATAATACTTCGCGAGGAGTTTTATTTGCCACTATGGGTTATACTGTTTGGGTGGTCTATGAAAAATTCTTCGCCTGATGAAGTATTATATCATCGCTGGAGAAGCTTCTGGAGATCTGCATGCTTCTAATCTTTTGAAAGAGATTAAGAAGAACGATCCTTCCGCAGAGTTTCGAGGCTTCGGTGGCGATTTGATGGCTGAAGAAGGCACTTTTCTTGTAAAACATTTTCGTGATCTCGCTTTTATGGGATTCGCAGAAGTGTTATTGCATCTTCGCACAATCTTGAATAATATTTCGTCATGCAAAGAAGATATTGCGCAGTGGAAACCTGACGCGTTGATTCTTGTCGATTATCCCGGATTTAATTTACGTATTGCTCCATTCGCGAAGGAAAAAGGAATTCCTGTCTTCTATTACATTTCACCACAAATATGGGCGTGGAAACAATCGCGTGTGCACAAAATTGCTGCATCAACAGACAAAATATTTTGCATTCTTCCTTTTGAAAAAGATTTCTACAAAGGATTCGGATATGAAGTTGATTTTGTTGGTCATCCTCTTCTTGATGCAATTGCTCAACCGGCAAAATCGTTTTCACTGAATGATGACGGGCGCAAAATAATTGCATTGCTTCCCGGGAGCAGAAAACAGGAAATCAAAACGATGTTGCCTGAAATGTTGGAGAGCGCAAAAGAGTTTCCAGAATACAGATTTGTTATTGCAGGAGCGCCATCGCAAACTCCTGCGTTTTATCGAGAAGTAATTGGAACGCAGAAAATCGAAATCGTTTTTGGAGAAACATACGCGTTGCTGAGAAATGCTCATGCTGCCTTAGTTACTTCCGGAACGGCAACACTGGAATCTGCGCTTCATGGAGTTCCTGAGGTTGTGTGTTACCGCGGATCAATGATTTCATATCAGATTGCGAAGCAGCTTGTGAAAGTGAAATACATTTCACTTGTAAATCTTGTGATGGACAAAGAAATTGTCACGGAACTAATACAAGAACACATGAATTCGCGTTCTATTACCAATGAGTTGCGAAAAGTTATTGAAGGTGGCGCAAACCGCGACAGAATGATGTTGGAGTTTGATGATCTGAAAACGAAACTTGGTGGACAAGGAGCTTCTTCACGTGTTGCAAATAATATTTACGAATTTCTGAAACGATGAAAAGAAATGTGTTGTTGATTTTATTGATGCCAGTGCTTCTTCAAGCACAACGACTCAATGTGAGGGTTTTGTCGACGATGAAAGTTTCCGCTGTTAATGTATCCATTCAACGGGGAAATTATCAGCTCTTCCTTGACGGCGTGAAACAACATGATTCCTTGTTGACCAAGGTATTTCAAATCCGGATGATTTCAGATTCAATCGAGATTCGTATTCCCGGAGATACTTTGGGGAAATATTCGAATTTCTTCCTGCAATCGTTAAGTGATACGTGTTCGTTCCGCATTAAACCAATTACTCCGATGAGCGGAACCAGAACGTACGATTACGATTTGAAAATTTGTGTGGAAGGTGGACAACTCTTCTGCAAAAACAACGTCATGTTAGAGAGCTACGTTGGCGGAGTTGTTGAATCTGAATCTGGAGGAAGATCATTTATCGAATTTTATAAAGTACAAGCAATAATTTGCAGAACGTACGTTTTGGCACACATGAACAGACATTTCTTTGATGGATTTGATGTTTGCGACGGAGTTCATTGTCAGGTATACAGGAGTAAATCTGTCGAGCCGATAATTTGCCAAGCTGTGAACGCAACAGAAGGACAAGTAATCGTTGATAAACATCTTAATCTCATTACCGCAGCGTTTCATTCTAATTGTGGAGGAGAAACTGCAAACTCGGGAGACGTTTGGGCTGCAAATCTTCCGTACTTGAAAAGCAGAAGAGATACTTTTTGCACGAGAATGCCGAACGCGCATTGGGAACGTAGAATTGCGCGTGTTGATTGGTTGAATTATCTTGAAACAAAACACAAATATCCTGTTGCCGATAGTGTTGCGTGTTACAACGCCTTAAACATGACGCAGTATGATCGTGAAAAAGAATATGTCTATGGTTCATTGCGAATTCCATACAAAACAATCAGAAGTGATTGGCAATTGAAGTCGGCGTATTTTTCAATAGTAGAACGCAATGATAGCGTCGTGTTTTCGGGCCGAGGTTATGGCCATGGAGTTGGATTGTGCCAGGAAGGGGCGATTAGAATGGCGAAAATCGGTTACTCATCTGAGTACATCATCAACTTTTATTATCAAAATGTTGAAATAGTTCATTTATCACGACTTGATTTTTTCCGTGAAGAATAAGATGAGAAAAATACTCACCACCATTCTGATTCTGATTTGTTTGGCTGGTCGTTCGCAATATGCCGGCGATACTCTTTCTCCAATGCGAGTAGTAGAAAAATATGTTTCTACCAATGGATTTCCCGAAAAGATCAGACATTTCTGTTGCGAGATGTACCACGAATGGATGGCGCCGCAAACGTTAGGTCAACAACTAGGTCCGAAAGTTATTCGGGAATGTGTTTTGTTGTATGAGGATACCAATCGTGCTGTTGTTACTGTTTGGCTGCACGATTCCATTACTTCAATGGACGTTTATTTCTATTTGCAGCACCGTCAAGTCTGGACGGTGTATGCAGTGCGTTCTCTTACAATGAAAGACATTGCGGCGAAAGAACTACTTCGACTTGATAGTATTCCAAAAAAGCAGCGTGGAAAGAAATACACCAAATCAAGCGGGCGTTCCTGGCAATTTGATTTCGAGAACACAAAACTGTGGGGCCAACCTGACACGGTCCTTGCGGCTTATTTTTATCAGAACAGAAATGAATTCACTGAATTGGAAAAGCAACGCTCTCGCGGAAATTATTCTGCATTTCCCGATTCATCTTATACGCTTGATGAGAAAAGCAAAAAGATGATTAAGATCATGAATCAGGTTTTGCTTCGTGAAATTGTTTTCGATAAAAATGCGCCTGGCTCTGTTTTGTATTTGTTGGGCGGCGTGCTCGACAATTCAGTTGGATATATGTATCAACCGGATCCAACTAAACTTCCTGCGATTTCTGCGGGATATTTCATTCTCATAAGGCCGCTTGGGAATGGGTGGTATTTGTACAAAACTACTTGAGTCGCGATCCGAGTTCAATCGCGTGACGCGTTTAGATTACGCATTTTTCTTCAGTTGATTTAACATTCTCTATTTTCAATTTTCCAACAGTCGTGGAAAATTGAAAATAGAGAATATTATTTGTTGTACATTTGTCCCGTTATGGTTTCCGCGCACATGGCTGTGCAAAGAATGAAAAGGGAATCCTGTGAGATTCAGGAACAGTTCCCGCTGCTGTAAGTTCGAATTATGTTTCGGCTCTC
>CAZBYM010000371.1:0-4580 GCA_964495745.1 uncultured Chryseobacterium sp.
AAGATTGGCATTCGTTAATTTTACCTTTTCGTCAGGCCTTGTGTTTGACTTGATTTTGTCAGGAACAGAAACGGCCCCTTTTTCCTGGGACCGCTCTTCCGAATTCTCGGGAATGACTAGTGAAGAACTTTCGTTGGCCGGCGGTTCATATTGGGTGACCGCGCCGGAGTCTGCAATCTGTTTTTCCGGAATGCTGCTGTTCGCACTTACCAGCCAAATCGTAAGGCCAATTGCAACAACAAGTGAACTTACAATCATTGCAACACCGAAGCGACTTAATATAGGAGTTGAAGGAGGCGTATTCATATACACCGCCAATCGTTTGTTAATGTTCGAAGAAACGTTGGTAACGTCTGAAATCCGACGTGCACTTAATCCGTCAATAGCCGAAGCGCAGAGTGAGCACTCAAGAAGGTGCTTCTCTACTTCATGCGTGGACTTTGAAGGGAGGGAACCTTCATTATACATTCGCATGGTTTCAAGGGAGAGACATTTTCCCCTCTGAAAAATACGTTTCAACTCTTTAGGGTTCATTTATTCAGCTACTACAAGCAATCCTTTCAGGTTTCTTTTACCATTCTGGATGTAACTCTTGACTTCGTTCACAGAGTACCCGGTTTCTTTCGAAACTTCCTTGTAACTCTTTTGCTTCAGGTAAAACAACTCGATGCATTGTTTCTGCTCTTGGGAAAGCTCATTAACGGCTTTCTCCAATTTTTCGAGATGTTCTTCCAGACGGAGCGATTCGGACTTCTGTGTGTCGTCTGCAGCAATGTTGCGGAGCGCTTGCTCCACATCAATTGTTTCCATACTGCCTTTACGCAGTTTCTTGAGGCAATGATGTTTGGTAACGCTGTAAACCCACGTTTTGAAATTATTCACTTCGTGGTGTTGCAGGTCGCGGAGGATGATTTCAAACACCTCCATTACCGCGTCTTCAGTCTCAACTTTATCCTGCAGATAATTATAAGATACTGCAGTAATTAATTGAGTGTAGCGACGGAACAATTCACCGGCGAACCAGGAATTTCCAGTCTTGCGGTACTGCTCGATCAATTCCTGATCGGTCAGTTGCGTTTCCTTTTTAGGCCAAAAGAATCTTATACGCACCGTGTATAGGGATTACAATAAATGTGAAACAATGTATTTGCCATCCCTAAACTACGAAAAAAAGAACTACTTCCAAATTGGAATCAACTTTAAGGGCGAAGATTTCCACATTTCCACAATTCCGGACGCGATTATTGTGACATTTTTCTGACACGCGAGAAGACTAAACATCTTCACATAAAAATAAATCATTGATTATCAATTATTTATCAGAAAATATCAAAATATCTTTGACCGTGCATGTGGAAAAGGGCTTTTAATCTCCCTATATATTACAAAGGCACTTAATCAACCCTTAAGATTAGAAAGTTTATGAAGGCAGTTCTTAAAACGTTTGCATCAGTATTAGTAGGTGTTGTTCTTGTTACATCAATGCCGTCATGCAAAAGCCAAGAAGACTGCGGTGCATATCAGGGTAGTGGGAAAAGTACACGTTCTCACAAAAAGAATAAGCGCCACAGCAACGTGATCAGCATTACAATCGATCACCGCGCATAACAACGTACTCCTGAAGGGCGAGTTAATAATAGCCGTTCTTCCTCTATACATGTGTTTCATGTGTTTGCCACAAAACTTCCCGACCAGTTCGGGAAATTTTGTTTTTAGGACTTTCTGAACGAATCACACTTTTTTCAAGTGCCTCGATTAGAAGAATTACTCCCGCATATTTCTACTTTAGCAGGATAATCATATCCCTACTATGAAACGCTTTTTGACTTTTGCCTTTTTCGCTATTGGCGCTATTGCTCACGCGCAGCAATTAAGCCCAACAGAAATGGTGGCTCAGCCTCGTCAGCATAAATTCGCTGTTTCTGGAATTGGCGGCGGAAATCTTTATGAAACCAAATCCAAAACGGGTTCTTCTTCCGGACAGATGTCCGTTGACTGGAACATGTTCTCTGCCGACAAATCAACTCGAAGCGGAAAAGATAAGACAGTAACGGTTGGAACAATTTTCCGTTACAATCCAGTGATCACCACACGACTTCTTGATAAAGACAGTCTGGTGGCCAAGAAGCTGCCGTTTGTAGATAATGAATACCTGATTCACTTTGGCATGCGATCACGTGGATTAAGAGCTATGGGAGACGATGGATACTCTTACTCAGAAGATGCGGCAGGAACCAATATGCTCATGGGCAGTTTTTTTGATGTGATGTACACTCCGTACGCTTTTCAGATTGACTCAAGCATTTCGAAGTTTCAGACTGTTAATCTACATACTGGATTTTTGTGGGGATTCTTCAACGCAAATTCGCCCATTGGAGCAATCGGCTTTTCATTCTCTCCTCAAGTAGATTATTTGAAAATTGTTCAGGACCCTGAAGATCCAATTGGATTCGAACGGAGCATGCGGTCTTCTGTCAATCTGCCGTCCAATGTAATTGGCGCTGGTGGAAAATTCGTATTCCAAATCAATGATTTCGCCGTTTTCTTCGAGTGCCGCGAATATTGGCCCGTCAATTCCGGGCAAGATATTCCAGGCTTAACCCGCCGACCAATTATTTCTTTTGGAGGAGTAGCAACTGGGACAGCATTCAGAAACAGCAACGAGTAGCTGTTAAATGCGTGAAAACAAAACTTCATAACCAGCTCAGGCAATTTTGTTTTTAAGCCTGTACCTTTTCCAGTTAGTTTACGTTACATACCTGCGGTTCCTCTATTCCAACCACTTGCCGATTAACTCCAAATAACTTGGGGAAAAGGACGGTTTAAGTTACCTTAGTAGACTGGCAAAGTATTACTATGAAAGTTCTTAGTCGTTTCATTCTTGGTTTCACAATCGTTTCTGCGGGCATGTTTTCGTGCACTCCTGATCCTGTGTTCCCTGATGAGCCAATTCTAACCTTCAAAGAATTCATCTACAACGGAAACGATACTTTGAAAGTGGTGTTCTCTTTTACTGATGGTGATGGCGATGTTGGCGTAGCACCAGTAGGAAACGATTCTAACATGGTGCTTACCTTATATTACAAAGGGCCAGATGGTTTGTTTCATGTTGCACGACCAGCCGCAGATCCAACAGATTCAATTTACTACAACTACCGTATTCCTGAACTCACTGAAGGACAAACTGGTCTTGAAGGAGATATTTACTTAGTAGTGAACCCGCAGTTTATGTTGTATGATACTATTCAGTTCAATGCATTTATGCTTGATCAGTCTGATCATAAGAGTGCAGTAGTGCGTACTCCTGAAACTATTCTGAATTAATTAATGACTCAATGAAAAAACTAATTCTCATCGGCTGCGTTTTGTTTTCAGGGATTATCTCCCTGCATGCAACGCACAATATCGCTGGGGAGATTACGGTTGAGTGTGGAAATTTTCCACAAGGAACTCATCGTGTAACAATCACAACTTATACGAATTCGAGTTCTCCTGCTGATCGTTGCGAGCTTTTACTGGATTGGGGCGATGGTGTTGAACAGGTAGTGTTGCGCACAAACGGCTTGCAAACTATTTGTCCGGACGGAACAGACGGAGAAACGCTTTTGAATTATGCCAACACAAAAAAGAACATGTATGTGGAATATCACACGTACAGTCCGGGCACATATACACTGAATGTAAAAGATCCAAATCGCGTTACGGGTATTGAGAACATTCCTAATTCGGTGAATGTTCCGTTCTATATTGAAACAATGATTGTTGTGGATCCCAACATCGGTTGTAACAACGGGCCACAGCTTACAGTGATTCCATTGGACAAAGCCTGTATGGGGAAATGTTTTTATCACAATCCTGGTGCTTACGATATCGAGGGCGATAGCCTCTCTTTCAGAATTGGACCTTGTCTAGATACAAATGGTTTGCCGATTCCCGGTTACCAATATCCGGATCAGGTTGGTGGCGGAACAATGTTGCTTGACGCTCTTACCGGCGATCTTTCATGGTGTTCTCCGCAATTGCCAGGCAAGTACAATGTTGTTATTTATATTGAAGAGTGGAGAAGACTTCAGAATGGTGAACGCGTCATGATTGGATTGGTGCTTCGCGACATGTCCATAGACGTTTTGGAAAATTGCTCCAACGACAATCCTGTTATTCCTGATTTGCCGGATCTCTGCGTTGATGCAGGAACGCTTGTGAATTTTGGATTCGTTGTAACTGATCCGAATTTTGATTCAGTTCGAATGGAAGGATACGGAGGACCATTTAATACAACTCCGCCAGCTTCAATTACACCGAACAATGTATTGCAACCAACTCCTTTGAATGTTACTTTCAATTGGCAAACAACTTGCGATCGTGTGCGTTTGCAACCGTGGACTGTAACATTCAAAGCAACAGACAATGATAATATTGTTCCGCTTGTAGATGTAGAGTCTGTGAACATCACTGTTGTTTCTCCCGGGCCGCCAACATTAACGGCAGATCCGCAAGGTTCGAGTATGAATCTTGCATGGGGACAAAATCCTTGTGATCCTGCAACGAACGGGGTAATTGGATACAAGATTTACAGACGA
>CAZBYM010000372.1:0-4579 GCA_964495745.1 uncultured Chryseobacterium sp.
TAGCTAATTTTCTTAATCTCATGGATCTCGTTGAAAGATTGTATGAAGGAGAAGATGTTGAAAGAAGAAGGATTTATACCCACTCCCCTTTTTCTTATTTTAGTCCTAGTTTTACTTTACTGAAACATCAAAATGTTAGAAGTGCAATTGAAAATTCTGTCCACAATCCTGATGTTCCGGAACACGAAGCGGAAATTTTTGCAAGCACGTCAATCTGCGACCATGTAATTCCACCATCAGCAGAATACACCAATGTTGCTTCATCGCCACCCAATTCCCCGCCTTCATAATAAAGAAACGAAACGCCAATATCTGTGCGGTTTGCACAGTTAATTGTTGGCGACTCAATGCGCTTGTTGGTCACTGAGCAAACTCCGAAGCTTGCGCAAAACGATCCGGTAAGATAGGTGGAGCCGGTATCAGCACCAAAGCCCACCAAAGGAATAGCTGCATTGCCAATGTGCAGTGAGCGGTCTGTAGCTACTGAATTCGCAGTGCAATTGTCAGAACAATTCTGTGCTCCGGTACCCGAAGCAGTGGCGCTAATGAACCATCCATCGGCATACGAGTCGTTAGTTCCGGTTGTTGCTTGTGTCCAACTACCCATCGGACCAACATATGCGGTAGCTGCTTGTCCTTGATTACAACCTTGACCGAAATTATCTGTCCAGAAAGCTGTTTGCGCGGAAAGCCCTGCGCCAGAAAGAAAAAGTGAAGTTGAGAGTAGAAAGTGTTTCATGTTTTGGGAATTTGTTTCATGAAAGATACGAAAAGTTAATATGCTAATTTGCAAATGCATCAAATTGCTAATTGCAGAACAACTAGGTGTGAAAACGCAAATTTCAGGCTGATCCGAGAGGCAAATTCGAATTAGGATAGGTGTTTGAATGAAGAAGGTTTTAACTTTGAGCGATGCGATTTTTAACAGCCGATTTCATTTTTTCGCCCGGAGAGGGATTTTTTCGTGATGCGCTACTAATTGTGGAAGAAGACGGCACGATAAAGGAACTTGTTCTTGTTCCGGATAGATCACAACTTGAATTGGCTGAGAAATTCTCTGGTGCTATTTGTCCCGGATTTGTGAACGCGCATTGCCATCTGGAGCTCTCTCACATGCTCGGAAAAGTAAAACAGCACACAGGATTTGTCGGCTTCGCGAAAGAATTAATTCCGCAACGAAACTACGTTGATGATGCCGTCATTTCGGAAATTGCATGCAAGGCAGATGCAGCAATGTTTGAAAATGGAATTAATGGTGTGGGAGATATTTCCAATAATCAAACTTCATTCGCGGCAAAGGAGAAATCAAAAATTCAATATCATACATTCGTTGAATTGCTTGGATTGAATCCCGCCATTGCTGAGAAACAATTTGTTGAAGGATTGGCGCTGAAGAAAATTTCTCCGAAACCAAACTCACTTTCTCCACACGCACCGTATTCAGTTTCGTCTGAATTATTAAGAAGGATCCGTGATGAAGAAAAAGGTTATTGTCCTGTGACAATTCACAATCAGGAAAGTTTAGCGGAAAGCGAGTTCACTCAATTTGGAACGGGAGAAGTGTTGGGTCTTTATCATTTTTTCGGAACGGATATTTCCTGGCACTCGCCCTCCGGCAAAAATTCTCTTCAGACTTTTCTTCCAAATCTCAGCGGCGATTTCAATCTCTTATTGGTGCACAACACATTTACCGGTAGCGAAGACGTACAATTTGCAAATTCGCTTCAACAAAATCTCTATTGGTGTTTGTGCCCAAATGCAAATGTGTACATAGAGAACGCGCTGCCGGATGTAGCGATGATGATATCTTCAAACTGTAAATTCGTAGTTGGCACTGATAGTCTCGCATCGAATCATTCACTTTCAATTCTTGATGAACTGAAAACGTTGCACAAGGTATTTCCTGAAATTCCCATTTCAGACTTATTGACCTGGGCAACTAAGAATGGAGCAGAGGCGTTGCAAATGAATTCTCTTGGCTCATTTGACAAAGGGAAGAAGCCGGGAGTGATAGTTTTGAGTGGGGTAACGTGTGAGAGGATTGAAGAGAATGCATTTGTTTTGCGAATTGTCTGACTTCGGCTCCGCTCAGTCTGACAACTTCCTGCGATCGAGATTTAGTGAATTGCAAATCTGAAATCTGGTCTTTCAACGAGATGTTGTGTAAAAGCGATTGTCAGACTGAGCGGAGTCGAAGGTTGACGCGAATAAAAGTTCGCATACTACACCAGCAAAAATCGTACATCGTACTTCGTACTTCGTAATTTTCTAAGGATGTGTCCCACCTGACATATCCCCCGTCGTATCTTTCAACATAGCCTCAGCTACAACTAAGTCAATTCGTGTTGTAAGTTTGAAATTGTCAATATTGCCATCCACGAGATGTATTTCTACGCCGTCCGATTCAACAACCGAAGCATCGTCAGTAAATGTATATCGATACTCTTGTCTGTACGCCTTCGAAAGAATTGAAAGAGAAAAGCATTGCGGAGTTTGAATGAGACAGAATTTCGTGCGATCAACAGAAACCGATTGCTTTGATTCGATTTGTCGAATAGAATCATTCAACGGCACGGCAGGAATTCCATTTCCATATCTCTCCGCAGATTTGAAAGCACCAGAAATTGTTTTTTGTGAAACGAGAGGGCGAACAGCATCATGAATTCCAACGAGTGCTTCATCTCCTTCAGGAATCAGTGCAAGACCATTCTTCACCGATTCAAAACGTGTTTCTCCACCGGCCGTGATGATCACTGGAATAGTGACATCATGTTCCTGTTTTATTTTCTCCCAGAGTTCAAACTGATCCGCAGGCAGAACAAGAATAATTGTGATTTCCGGATTGTAATTGGTGAATGCTTGGATGCTGTGAAGAATGACCGGTTTTCCGTCGAGTTTGAGAAACTGTTTTGGAATTGGCGATTGCATCCGGGAACCTTTCCCTGCGGCAACAATGATCACATACTGGTTCAATTGTCCGAAATTTGACGCAAAATAGGAAATTGTTGCCAGTTCACAGTTTATAGTTCGCAGTTCACAGTTCTGACTATTCTGAACTGTGAACTGTGAACATTTTCAACAGTGAACTATATGATAAGCATCGCGTCTCCATAACTCAGGAAACGATACTTCTCTTTTACAGCTTCACGATATGCTTTCATGATGAGATCGTAACCTCCGAAGCCTGTCACCATCATCATCAGAGTTGATTCAGGCGCGTGGAAATTGGTCACCATTGCATTCGCAATTGCGAAATCATGTGGTGGAAAAAGAAATTTGTTTGTCCATCCTGAGAATGGTTTTAACATTCCTTCAGTTGAAACTGATGTTTCTGTTGCTCGCATGCACGTTGTTCCAACAGCGCAAATTCTTTTCTTTTTGCGTTTTGCTTCGTTCACAACATCAGCACATAATTGCGGAATTTCCAATTGCTCGGATTCCATTTTGTGTTTTGTCAAATCTTCTACTTCCACAGGGCGGAATGAACCAAGACCAACGTGAAGAGTAAGCGTAGCAAAATTGATTCCTTTTAATTCAAGACGCTTTAGTAATTCGCGACTGTAATGCAATCCAGCCGTTGGAGCAGCAACAGCGCCTTCTACCTTAGCATAAACAGTTTGGTAACGCTCTGTATCGTCTGCTTGAAGCGGACGACGGATATATTTTGGAATCGGGCAGTTGCCCAAAGCTTCAATAGTTGCTTTAAATTCTTCGAACGGCCCATCGAATAAGAAACGTAAAGTACGACCACGAGATGTTGTGTTGTCGATTACTTCCGCAACCAATGAGTCATCTTCTCCGAAATACAATTTATTTCCAATTCTTATTTTGCGTGCAGGATCTACAAGAACATCCCATAAGCGGCTTTCACGATTCAATTCGCGAAGCAGAAACACTTCAATCTTAGCGCCGGTTTTTTCTTTGTTGCCATAAAGACGAGCAGGAAAAACTTTTGTGTCGTTCAAAATCATCACATCGCCATCGTCGAAATAATTAATAATGTCTTTGAAAACTTTGTGTTCGATTTTTCCTGTCTTACGATCGATGACCATCATGCGAGATTCGTCGCGGTTCTTTGCTGGAAAATCAGCCACAAGATCTCTTGGAAGATTGAATTTGAATTGGGATAATTTCATGTGATGTGCGGCGTTACGGCGTCGCCCGTTTTGATTTTTGTTCTGAACGAGGGAAACCCGGTTTCCACAAAGCCGTTCAGAGCGGGCGCAAATATATCCTTTGGAAGGGGGCGTTGTCAAGTATTTCGTCGGATTTATTTGAAATAACTCCAGTCAACGAATTACATTTTCAGATTGATTCACTGGTTCTCTGTAATTGCCTAATTTGCAGTGTGCGAGGCATATTCACCAAACTTTTTATTCTCTTCGGAATCTGCGGATTGGCACAGGATTCCCAAATTATTGACTCCTTAAAGCAGGCAATCCGAACAGCAGAATCTGATTCACTGCGTGCAGATGCGCTCAATGAGTTGGCATGGAAGTTCTACCTAATCAACTTGGATACTGCATTTATTCTAGGTGAACAAGCACTAAAAGTTGCTCAGCAGGCTAACATTCCCGAA
>CAZBYM010000373.1:0-4579 GCA_964495745.1 uncultured Chryseobacterium sp.
CCGTTGATGTAAACCGGTTTGTTGTTGAGCAGACCGTCAATGAAAAGAGGAATCTCTGCGGCATAAGCACCTGTTGGATTTTGCCTTGGTCCGAAAATATTGAAATATCGAAAACCAAGAACGTCCATTCCGTAAAGATCAGCGAAAACGGCTGCGTACTGTTCATTGAGTTTTTTCGTCACCGCATATGGTGAAAGCGGGCGGCCAGCGTTCTCTTCCTTCTTTGGAGAATCTGTATGGTCTCCATACACAGAAGACGAACTCGCATAAATAAATCGCTTGACTTTCGCGTCACGAGCTGCCACAAGCATATTCAGAAAACCATTTGCGTTTACTTCATGAGTCGCAATCGGATTATCAATTGAACGTGGCACAGAACCTAGTGCCGCATGATGCAACACGTAATCAATTCCCTCGCATGCCTTCTTGCATATCGCGAGATCAACAATACTTCCTGTGATGAAAGTAAACTTTTCTTGCTCCATGAAGTCGTTCATATTCGAAATGAATCCTGTTGAAAGATCATCCAATACGCGCACTTCTTTCGCTCCATGCTTCAACAAATATTCCAAGAGATGCGAACCAATAAAGCCAGCTCCGCCCGTTACCAGAAATCGTTTGGTGGTGATATCTTCTTTATGCCAGGCGGTGTTGTACATAATTTTCTTCGGTCAAACTTCGACTCCACTCAATCTGACAAATCGTGATTCAAGAATCATTGTCATCCTGAGCGGAGCCGAAGGGCGACAATGCTACCGTTTTACGTATTGTTCGATATAATACTTCTTATAATCCCCACTCGTCACATGCTCCAACCAAACCTCATTCGTTAAATACCACTCCACCGTCTTCTCCAGACCTTCTTCGAATTGCAACGACGGCATCCAACCCAAATCATTCTTCAACTTCGTGGCATCAATTGCGTAGCGCAAGTCATGACCTGCACGATCCTTCACAAACGTGATGAGCTTCGCAGATTCTCCTTCTGCGCGACCCAATTTCTTGTCCATAATTTTACAGAGCAAATGAATCAGGTCAATGTTTTTCCACTCGTTATGACCACCAATGTTATACGTTTCTCCATTCTTACCTTTGTGCAGAATCACGTCAATCGCACGAGCATGGTCTTCTACCCACAACCAATCGCGCACATTTTCTCCTTTTCCATAAACTGGAATTGGTTTACTGTTCTTGATATTGTGAATTGCGAGTGGAATTAATTTCTCCGGAAAATGATGCGAACCATAATTGTTGGAACAGTTTGAAATCACAACAGGTAATCCGTATGTATCGTGGTACGCGCGAACAAAATGATCTGAACTCGCCTTCGAAGCGGAATACGGTGAATGCGGATCATATCGGGTTTCTTCCGTGAACATTCCTGTTTCTCCAAGAGCGCCGTAAACTTCATCTGTAGACACGTGATAGAAACGCTTTCCTTCGAAGTTACCTACCCAAGCATGCTTTGCAGCATTCAGAAGATTCACAGTTCCAATCACATTGGTCATCACAAACTCAATCGGATTCGAAATCGAACGATCAACGTGCGATTCCGCAGCGAGATGAACAACGTATGTGAAATCAACTGTCGTAAAAAGTTCCGTCAACGACTTTGCATCCGTGATATCAACTTTAAGAAAAGTATAGTTAGGCTTTGTATCAACATCACGAAGATTCTCCAGATTGCCCGCATACGTCAAAGCATCAAGATTGAAAATATGATATTGCGGATAATTATTCACTAGTCGACGCACAACATGCGAACCAATGAATCCTGCACCACCTGTAACGATAACGTTTATCATCTTATTCAGCTTTAGGAATTGATTTTCGCAATTCTCCAATGATAGTATCCATCTTCATTGTCTCAAACATCTTCGGACGCTCGAATTTCGTTTCAATTTTCAATCGGGCTTTCTTCCCCACTTCTACTTTTTCAACCGCGATAATTTCGCTCCGTTTGATTTCAAAAATAATTTTCGATCCCAAACCTTTGAACAACACTTTCAGGAAACTGAAATATCCATGTTCCGGTTTCTCAAAAACCAATCGTTCACCAGTCAGTCGTATTCTTCCTTCAACTGGTTTCATTTCTCCCATCATCCACTTGGCGTGAGGATCGTTGATGAGAAGTTTTTCTCCAGATTGCAGTTGAAATCCCATCATGGTAAATTACAAACTCCAATAGGGCAATTTCTTCACTTTCCCCTTGTAAATTCCTTTCACGTCAACGAGCACTCCTTTGTCGACAAGAATCGAAGCGAAATATTTCTCATCGAGATTAACATACTCTTTGTGATTCACAGCAACAATTACTCCGTTATATCCTTTGCCAATTTTATTCAACCCAAAACCATATTCATGTTTCAGTTCGTCACTATCAGCGTGTGGATCCGCAACGTGAACGTCAACTCCAAATGATTTTAATTCCTTCACGATATCAGCGACTTTCGAATTCCGAATGTCGCTCACGTTTTCTTTAAACGTTGCACCCATGATCAAAATGCGCGCCTTCGAAATATTCTTGCCGGCCGCAATAATTTTCTTCACCGTTGTCTTAGCTACATAAAAACCCATCGAGTCATTTACATAACGTCCTGAATTAATTACACGAGAGTGATAACCCAATGATTCTGCTTTGTGCGTGTGATAATACGGATCAACGCCAATGCAATGTCCGCCAACCAAACCCGGAGAGAATTTCAGAAAATTCCATTTCGTTCCTGCAGCAGCGAGCACATCGTAAGTATTAATTCCCATCTTGTTAAAGATGATGGAAAGTTCATTCATCAATGCGATGTTCACATCACGTTGTGTATTCTCAATGATCTTCGCCGCTTCTGCAACTTTAATAGATGCGGCACGATGTGTTCCAGGCTCAACAATAATTTCGTAGGTCTTCGCAATTTCTTCGAGACTCTCTGCATCACAACCGGAAACTACTTTCAGAATTTTTGTAATCGTATGTTCTTTATCACCCGGATTAATACGCTCAGGAGAATATCCAACTTTGAAATCTTTTTTGAATTTCAATCCGGATTCACGCTCCAGAACTGGAATACAATCTTCTTCTGTACAACCAGGATAAACTGTCGATTCAAAAACAACGTAGTCGCCTTTCTTGAGACACTTCCCGACTGTTGAAGATGCGCCAAGCAATGGCTTCAGATCAGGAAGATTGTGTTCGTCAATTGGAGTTGGTACAGCGACAATAAAGAATCTCGCCTTTTTCAGATCTTTAAGTGAAGCGGTAAAAGTGATGTCGCAATTTTTGAATTCACCTTTTGCCAGTTCCTGACTTGGGTCAATTCCCTTTTGCATCATCTTCACTCGCGCTTCGTTGATGTCGAAACCAATTACTTTCGCCTTTCTAGCAAATGCCAAAGCGATCGGAAGGCCCACATAGCCTAAGCCAATTACAGCTATCGGTGCCTTTTTCTTCAATATTTCTTTGTAAATAGACATTTTCGGTTTTCAATTTTCGATTTTCCATGTTCTTCCTGTTCATTCCCAAAAAAGTCATCGGGAAAAACCAACGATTCAAATTCCTTATCAATGTCATACTCAATCTCCCGCTCTTCAACCTTGTATCGACTTCCCTTGTATGTGGTCTTGTTAAGATAAGCAATAAATCTCGTCAACTGAGCCGAGATACCATCAGCTCGCTTATATAGTTCATCGAAGGTTACTTGAGAAATATACTCCTGATCAAGCGCACGGTACAATTGTGATCGAAACTCCGAACACGACCCTTTTGAGATGCCCATGAAATAAACGAATTCTTTGTTACCCCCACGGCCATACCCTTCAGCAATATTATCCATGATCGAGCCTGATGATCTTTTCATTTGATTGAGCAGTTCGAAATCTCTTGAGAAATCAACTTGCCCTTTCCACGCTCTAAAAAACAGCTTACACAATTCACGTGAATCGCGCCAGGCAGGAATGTCTTCAAATCCGTTAATTGTTGCCATATACTGAGTTTGGAGAATTGAAAATCGAAAATTGAGAATTAATGTTTGCGGTCTGGTTTTCTGAATGAGTAAATGCGCTCAATAATATCCACAACTTTCATTCCTTCAAGTGCGTTCGTTGTAATAGAAGTTTTACCGGTCAGCGTGTCAATCACATTCTGAATCATGTGATCGTGATTATTTGCTGATCCTTTGTATCCACCGTAATCATTCGCAGGTGCGGTTTCTGCAAGTTGTGGCAATACGTAATCCTTGATGTGACAATATTCAACCTTATCCATGTATTGCCCACCAACCTTGACACTGCCTTTGCTTCCAATGACAGAGATACTGCTTTCGAGATTCTTATCCCAAACGGCAGTCGAATAATTGATGCTTCCCATTCCACCATTCACAAAACGAAAATTCACATATCCTGAATCTTCAAACTCAGTTGTAGTTGTGTGATTGAAATCTGCAAACTTTGCTTGTATATCAGTCAAATCTCCGAACAACCAATAAAGTAAATCAATCCAGTGAGAAAATTGAGTGAACAAGGTTCCACCGTCAAGCTCTTGTGTTCCCTTCCATCCTCCTGCCTTGTAATATCGTTCATCACGGTTCCA
>CAZBYM010000374.1:0-4576 GCA_964495745.1 uncultured Chryseobacterium sp.
TGTTTTGGAAACAAGTTCTCTTCCGGCAGGAATTTATACGTACAGAATTATCAATAATAACGAGACTCTACAGGCTGGAAAGCTGGTGTCACATCAATAAATCTGAAACATTTAATCCGTTATACTATGAATACGACAAAATATTTAGGCATCTGGATGGATCATGCGAGCGCTCACTTGATGGAACTGTCTACAGAACATGTAGTCACTAAGGTAATCACTTCTAAATTTTCTCATGAGGTGAAAGAAAACAGTTTAAGTCATAGTGAAAATCTCATGCACAACAAGGAACAGCAACTACAGGGCGACTATTACAAACAACTGGGTGAAGCGATCAAATCTTTTCAAGATGTGTTGCTATTTGGTCCTACAGATGCAAAAACTGAACTCTTCAATCGATTGCGGGCCGATCACAACTTTGACAAAATTCGAATTGAAGTGAAGTCTTCGGATAAGATGACGGGCAATCAACAACACGCATTTGTACGAGAACATTTTTCACGTCACTAACGAATCACATGAAAAAGAAAAAACTTACCACGGCGAGTGGTCGCCCTTACGTTGAGTTTGACAATTCATTGTCCGTTGGTAATCGCGGCCCAATTTTATTGCAAGATTATTTTTTGCATGAAGACATGGCTCACTTTAATCGCGAACGTATTCCAGAGCGTGTAGTACATGCAAAAGGTGCTGGTGCTTTCGGAACGTTTACGGTTACTCATGACATTACAAAATATACTAAGGCGAAAATATTTTCCGAAATCGGAAAACAAACAAAAATGTTCGCGCGGTTTTCACAAGTTGGTGGAGAAAAAGGCAGCGCAGACAGTGAGCGCGATCCGCGTGGCTTTGCACTGAAATTCTACACAGAAGATGGGAATTGGGATATTGTTGGTAACAACACACCTGTTTTCTTTATCAAGGATCCAAAAAAGTTCTCGCATTTCATTCACACTCAAAAACGGGATCCGAAAACCAATTGCAAAAGTCCTACAATGATGTGGGATTTTTTTAGCCTGAATCCGGAAAGTCTGCACCAAATAATCATCCTGATGAGCGATCGGGGAACACCATTTTCATACCGCCACATGCATGGTTTTGGAAGTCACACCTTCTCCATGATCAACAAAGACAATCAACGCACCTGGGTTAAATTCCATTTTATTACTAAACAGAAAATCAAAAATTTCACTGCTCATCAAGCTGTCGAAATGCGCGGAGCAGATCCTGACCACGCACAACGCGATTTGGTTGAATTCATTGAGAAAAAAGAATTCCCAAAGTGGTCGATGCAAATTCAGGTTATGTCAGAGGAAGAAGCCAAATCATTTAAGTGGAATCCATTCGACATTACTAAAATCTGGCCCCACAAAGAATTTCCCTTGATTCCGGTCGGAACTATGGAATTAAATGAAATTCCGAAAAACTATTTCCGCGATGTGGAGCAATCTGCTTTTGCTCCTGCACACGTTGTCGATGGAATCGGTTATTCTCCCGACAAATTATTGCAAGGACGCTTATTATCTTATCCTGATGCGCACCGTTATCGCCTTGGAGTAAACTACGAACAGATTCCCGTGAACCAATGCCCTTATACAGTAGCAAACTATCAACGCGATGGTCATATGCAGGTTGGTGAAAATGGATCAAACAATCCAAACTATCGCCCAAACAGTTTCGACAACATTGTTGTTGACGAAGAATTCAAAGAAGCCTCACTACCTGTAGAATCGAATACTGCGGATTGGTTTGATCGCAATGAGAATGATGATGATCATTATTCACAGCCCGGTGAACTTTATCGGAGAGCGATGAACGATCAGGATCGACTTCATCTTGGGAACAACATCATAAGTTCGATGGCATGCATTACTGGTGAGAAGCAAGATGAAATAATCAAACGCCAGTTGTGTCACTTTTTTCGCACCGACATGAAACTCGGATCCGCAATCGCTGCTGGCTTGTCGGTTTCAATCGACGACATGTAACAGCGAATACCCACCACTTACGCTTCCCGCGTTTTCAGTGTTTTTTCGATGCGTGTGAATCATGTAACTATTCCGGAAAGTTGTGTAATGCCGCAACATACTCTCTGCCTCACCTTTGACCAGTAAAATAAACCACAGTACAAATTCAACTAAAATGAAAAGCAATCTACTCATCACCTTTACCGCACTAAGTCTACTGGCTTTCTCCGGGATAAATTATGCTCAGGCACCGGCTCTCGGAACCTGCTCTCAGTTTGAATTGTTTACTTCAACTGGAGCCGTTAGCAATACGGGGCTTTCTCATGTTACCGGAAATGTAGGAACCAATGGAGGTTCAAGTACAGGTTTCGGAAACGTTAATGGTGTAATGCATGATAACGACGGAGCGAGCGCATTGGCAGCTGCCGATCTTACACTTGCATACAACCAACTCAATGCAACTGTTCCGACTTTTTTCCCCGCACCTTTGCTCGGAAATGGTCAGATACTTAATGCAGGTGTGTATTACATCTCTAGTCCTGCGACATTGAATCTGAATTTAACACTGGACGGACAAAACAATCCTGCAGCAGTATTTATTATTCAGATCGACGGCGCATTCTCAACCAACGCATTGTCAAGAGTTATTCTTGTAAATGGTGCTTTGGCATGTAATGTTTTCTGGATGGTAGAAGGTCTTGTAAGTATGGGACCTGGATCTTCCATGCGCGGAACAATTGTCGCGAATAACGCAGCAATTAACATGAGTACCGGCGACACGCTTGAAGGTCGTGCACTTTCAACAGCGGGTGCAATTACTATTGATGGTGTTCTTGCATATACTCCGATTGGATGCGGCAGTCCGGTATTGATGGGGCCAATCGCTCCTAACCTTGCATCTGCAGAATGTTACGCATTGTTTTCGGCTGACGGTCCGGTTACAAATGTTGGAGTAACAAATGTTATTGGCGATGTTGGAACAAACCTTGGTTCTGCTACAGGATTTAATCCGGTGCTGGTTGTTGGAACAATTCACGGCGTTCCTGATGGATCTACAGCTACTTGTGCGTCCGACTTGCTGAATGCATATACCTATACAAATTTGCTTCCGAACGACATTGAATTATTGTACCCGGCGCAATTTGGAAATAATCTTGTATTAACACCGCATACATATGTCATGCTTTCTGCCTGCACATTTACAGATACACTATATCTCAACGCAGAAAATTCGCCCAACGCAGTGTTTGTTATCAAAATTTACGGAGCACTATCAACAAGTACTTATTCAAACGTTGTGCTTATCAACGGTGCACAGGCTAAGAATGTTTATTGGATGGTTAATGGTGCTGTAAGCATCGCTGATTATTCAATGTTTAATGGAACGATCATCTGCAACAACGGTGCAATGAACCTTGCAACGAACATGACTATCTATGGCCGGGCATTAACAACAACAGGTGCGTTAGGAACAGCTGCAATTACAGCAATCGTTCCGCCAGGATGTGGAAATCTTCCGCAACAAATAACCAGTGAACCTGCGAATCAAACTGTGTGCGATGGCGACTCTGTGAGTTTTTCCGTAACCGCATCAGGAACCGGAATTACTTATCAGTGGCGCAGAGGGAATCTTAATCTGGTGAATGCCGGAAATATTTCAGGAGTGAATACCGCTACACTTACAATCAATCCGGCAACACTACTTGATGCAGCTACAGATTACAACGTAATTATTGGGGGACAATTCGGGCCAACAGATACTTCAATGAATGTTTCATTGACAGTAAACATGCCGCCTTCCATTGTTACACAACCTCTGGACCAAACCGCCTGCGAAGGCGATGCCGTGAGCTTCTCGGTTTCAGCAACTGGATCCGGTCTGACTTACCAATGGAGAAAAGGTTTGGTTAACCTGATCAATGCCGGAAATATTTCCGGTGCAACTTCAGCTACACTAACTTTCAATCCGGTTAACGCGCTTGATGCTGCATTGAACTACAATGTAGTGATCTCAGGCCTTTGCCCGCTATCAGAAACTTCGCTTGACGCAGAATTAGTTGTGAATATGGCAACAACAATCACCTCACAGCCTGTTGCACAAACAGTGTGCGTGGGCGATTCAGTCAGTTTCGTTGTGATGGCCACAGGAACAGGAATAACTTATCAGTGGAGAAAAGGGATGGTCAACTTAATCAACGCTGGAAATATTTCAGGTGTCAACACAGCTACGCTTACGATAAATCCGGTTGGCGCTCTTGATGCCGCGAATGACTATAACGTACTTGTTACAGGATCTGGTTGCGCTGACGATACTTCGATTAACGTTGCACTTATTGTCAACGAGCCGGTAGTTATTACTTCACAACCTTCAAATCAAATAGTATGCGAAGGGAACTCTGCAAGTTTCTCTGTAATTACTTCAGGAACTGGTGTTACTTACCAATGGAGAAAAGGAATTGTGAATCTTGTTAACGCAGGAAACATCTCTGGTGTCAACACAGCAACACTGACAATAAAACCGGATTCAGCATAAGAAGCAGCAAACGATTACAATCTGATAGTAACTGGCGATTGCTCATCAAATGACGCTTCAAACAATGCGACGATAA
>CAZBYM010000375.1:0-4573 GCA_964495745.1 uncultured Chryseobacterium sp.
AAATGGTTCGTGGTTCAGTTTCTCTTCCACACGGAACGGGAAAAAATGTTCGCGTACTTGTAATTTGCACACCCGACAAAGAAGCTGAAGCAAAAGCTGCCGGCGCTGACTTCGTTGGAGGTGACGATTACATCACGAAAATCAAGGAAGGCTGGACGGATGTTGACGTTATCATCACAACTCCATCTATGATGGGTAAGGTTGGTGCTTTGGGTAAAGTTCTCGGACCTCGCGGACTTATGCCAAACCCGAAAACCGGAACCGTTACTATGGATGTTGCTAAAGCAACGAAAGAATCCAAAGCAGGTAAGATTGATTTCAAGGTTGATAAAGCCGGAATCATCTGCGTACCTGTTGGAAAAGTTTCTTTCACTGCCGATAAGCTTGCTGATAACGCAAACGAAATCCTATCCACGATTTTGAAATTGAAACCTGCTTCTGCAAAAGGTGAATACATGAGATCAGTTTATGTATCAAGTACCATGAGCCCAAGCGTACAAATCGAAAGCAAGACAATTGCTTAATCATTTGACAGATGAACAAAGAAAATAAATCAAAAATCATCGAAGATATCGCAGGTCTTCTTGCCACAAGCAAGAACTTCTACCTGGCTGACACTTCAGAACTTCCGTCTGACAAGACGAGTGCTCTGAGGAAAGCGTGTTTTGATCGGCAAATCAGGCTGGTCGTTGTAAAAAACACCTTGCTTCGGAAAGCATTGGAACGAACCAACGACGCTGAATGGTCAGGAATGTACGTTGCGCTGAAAGGTTCTACTTCCATTTTGCTTTCGGAAACTAGTGCTGGTCCGGCGAAACTTATAAAAGAGTTCCGCATTAAGAACAAGAAACCTGTTCTGAAAGCAGCTTGGGTTGAGCAAAGCGTTTACGTTGGAGATGATCAGCTAGACACATTGGCAGCGATCAAATCGAAAAACGAAATGATTGGCGACATCATTGCGGCACTTCAGGCTCCAGCAAGAAATGTAATTTCAGGACTTGTTGCAAACGCAGAAAAAAAAGCGGGGGGTGCTGAAGCATCTTCTGAAAATCCGGCTTAAAACTTATTGTTAGTCCGGAACTCAAATCGAACAATTATTAATTAAGTCTAATCTCAAAAAAAACAAAATAAAATGGCAGACGTTAAAGCATTTGCTGAGCAGCTTGTAAACCTCACAGTTAAAGAAGTGAAAGATCTTGCTGACATTCTCAAGAACGATTATGGTATCGAACCAGCTGCTGCAGCTGTTGTAGTTGCTGCTGGTGGCGGTGGTGCTGCTGCTGCAGAAAAGACAACATTTGATGTTATCTTGAAGAGCGGTGGAGGTCAAAAACTTCAAGTTGTGAAAGTTGTGAAAGACGCAACAGGTCTCGGTTTGAAAGAAGCGAAAGATCTTGTTGATGGAGCTCCGAAACCTATTAAAGAAGGTGTCGATAAAGGCGCAGCTGAAGAACTTAAGAAACTGCTGGAAGCAGCAGGAGCTGAGGTTGAGATCAAGTAATCTCCTTCAATAGATTTTAAGGTTTAGACCTGGTTCTCTCGTGTACACGAAAGACAGGTCTGAACCATTTGTTGCTTACAGTGCTTCGTTTCACTTTTAATTACCAATGGCTTTGGAAACAAAAAATAAACAGCAACGTATCTCCTTTGCGAAAAGCAAAGTGCAGATTGATTACCCGGATTTCCTGGATATTCAATTGAAATCTTTCCAGGATTTCTTCCAGCTGGAGACTACCAGCGAAAATCGTCAGGACGAAGGACTTTACAAAGTATTCAGTGAAAACTTTCCTATCTCCGACGCCCGGAACAATTTCGTTCTGGAATTTCTAGATTACTTTATCGATCCGCCACGTTACTCTCTCGATGAGTGTATCGAACGCGGACTCACTTACAGCGTTCCGCTGAAAGCGAAACTGAAACTTTATTGCACAGATCCTGAGCACGAGGATTTCGAAACAATCGTTCAAGACGTGTACCTGGGAACAATCCCATACATGACACCGCGCGCAACTTTCGTGATCAATGGCGCGGAGCGTGTAATCGTTTCTCAGCTTCACCGTTCTCCTGGAGTTTTCTTCGGACAGAGCCGTCACGCGAATGGAACGAAACTTTATTCAGCCCGTGTAATTCCGTTCAAAGGGTCATGGATCGAATTCGCTACTGACATCAACAATGTCATGTATGCGTATATCGATCGTAAGAAAAAACTTCCTGTAACTACATTGCTTCGCGCTATTGGTTGGGAAAGTGATAAACAGATCCTTGAACTTTTTGGCCTTGCTGACGAAGTAAAAGTTAGTAAAGCGGCATTGAAAGCGGTTGTCGGAAGAAAACTTGCTGCACGTGTTCTTAAAACATGGGTAGAAGATTTCGTAGATGAAGATACTGGCGAAGTTGTTTCTATCGAGCGTAACGAAGTTATTATCGATCGCGAAACGATTCTTGAAAACTCACATATCGATCTTATCGTTGATGCAAATGTGAAGTCAGTTATCCTTCACAAGGTTGACGCTGCACACCTTGATTATTCTATCATTTACAATACACTTCAGAAAGATACTTCTAACTCTGAGAAGGAAGCGGTGGAGCATATCTACCGTCAGCTGCGTAATGCAGAACCACCGGATGAAGAAACAGCTCGTGGAATTATCGACAAGTTGTTCTTCTCTGACAAGCGTTACGATCTTGGAGAAGTTGGACGTTATCGTCTGAACAAAAAATTAAAAGCTACTACATCTTCTGAAACACGCGTGTTGACGAAAGATGATATCATCGCGATCATTAAATATCTGATCGAACTTATCAACTCCAAAGCCGATATTGATGATATCGATCACTTGTCAAACCGTCGCGTTCGTACTGTAGGCGAGCAATTGTATTCTCAGTTTGGTGTTGGTCTTGCGCGTATGGCGCGTACAATCCGCGAGCGGATGAACGTACGTGACAACGAGGTCTTCACTCCAACTGATTTGATCAACGCGAAGACACTTTCTTCCGTTATCAATTCATTCTTTGGAACGAATCAGCTTTCACAGTTCATGGATCAAACCAACCCGTTGGCAGAGATTACGCACAAGCGTCGTCTTTCCGCACTCGGGCCAGGTGGTCTTTCACGTGAGCGCGCAGGATTCGAGGTTCGTGACGTTCACTATACGCACTACGGTCGTTTGTGTACTATCGAAACTCCTGAAGGTCCAAACATCGGTTTGATTTCTTCACTATGCGTTTACGCAAAAATCAACAAACTTGGTTTCATCGAAACTCCTTACCGTACAGTAACAAACGGTAAAGCCGATGTAAACAAGCAAGTGATTTATTTGACTGCTGAGGAAGAAGATTCTAAAATCATCGCGCAGGCAAATGCCGGTCTTGATGAAAAAGGAAACTTCCACGAGACGCGTATCAAAGCGCGTTTCGAAGGCGATTTCCCGGTTGTAGAACCAGGACAACTTTCGTTGATGGACGTTGCTCCAAATCAGATTGCATCAATTGCAGCATCATTGATTCCATTCCTGGAGCATGATGATGCTAACCGTGCACTGATGGGATCGAATATGCAACGTCAGGCAGTTCCACTTCTTCGTCCACAAGCTCCGATTGTTGGAACCGGTCTTGAAGGATTGGTTGCTAAAGATTCACGTGTACTTGCATCAGCAGAAGGCGACGGAGTTGTTGAATATGTTGACGCAAATGAAATCGTTATTCGTTACAGTCGCACTGATAAAGAGCGCGCATTGAGTTTCGATGATGATATCAAATCATACAAACTCACGAAGTTCCGTAAGACTAACCAAAGTACTTGCATCAACATTCGCCCAATGGTGAAAAAAGGTGACAAGGTGAAAAAAGGAAATATCCTTTGCGAAGGTTACGCTACAATGAATGGTGAGATTGCTCTTGGTCGCAACCTGAAAGTGGCATTCATGCCTTGGAAAGGTTACAACTTCGAGGATGCAATTGTAATCAGCGAAAAAGTTGTGCGTGATGATATCTTCACATCTATTCACATCGATGAGTATGTGATGGAAGTGCGTGATACAAAGCGCGGACTTGAAGAATTGACTGCAGATATTCCTAACGTTTCTGAAGAGGCAACAAAAGACCTTGACGAAAACGGATTGATCCGCGTTGGTGCTGAAGTGAAAGAAGGAGACATTCTTATTGGTAAGATCACTCCGAAAGGAGAAACTGATCCTTCACCGGAAGAAAAACTTCTTCGTGCAATCTTCGGTGATAAAGCAGGTGATGTAAAAGATGCTTCGTTGAAAGTTCCACCATCAATTCGTGGTGTTGTAATCGACAAGAAACTTTTCTCACGTGCTATCAAAGACAAAAAGACAAAAGCAGACGAGAAATCTCTGGTAGAGAAAATCGAAAAAGAGCAGCAGGTTGAAGAGCAGGCGTTGCGTGCAATTCTTATTGAGAAACTGAATGTAGTTCTTAACGGAAAAACTTGTGCTGGCGTTTTCAATAACCTGAAAGAAGAAGTTGTTTCTAAAGGAACAAAGTTCTCTGTGAAAGTTCTTGAAAAGATCGATTACCTGAACGTAAATCCAAGCAAGTGGACTAGTGA
>CAZBYM010000376.1:0-4570 GCA_964495745.1 uncultured Chryseobacterium sp.
CTGTTTTTTCTTTAGCTGAGCCATATTCTGTGTTTACTAGAGCAGAAAATCCGGACTTGTCTGATTCTGGGTAAAACTGAATTAAACGATCTTGAAAATAACCCTCTACTTTTACTAGATTTTCAACCGTAGGAACAAAAACTTTAAATATGCTTGCTTCTTGCAAGGAAGTATCTGAAAAAATAATTTTGGGTTTCTCCAATTGTGCCACCCAGAATATAAATGTTGCTGTCAAGCGCAACTGCATATACTGAAGTCAACGCGATTGGAAGCGGAGGCAATATTTCCCACGAGTTGAATTTAATGTTGTAGGCTTCTGCTGCGAATGCAGCACCCGAATCGTTTCCTTGCCATCCACCAAAACAATAAATGATCTGATCGTGAATCGCGCATCCGATTTCTGCACGAGGTGTTGGAATTGGTGGCATGACTTCCCATTTATTTGTGATGGTATCATATCGCCAATTATTGTCGCGCATGAATTCGGCGTCAGATCCACCTAGAAAATAGATGTGATGATTATGAAAAACAGCTCTTCCTCCGGCGCGAACTTCCGGTAAATCGGGCAGTGAATCGTATTGGCTTCTTTTGGACACAGTTGTTTCATTGGAACGTATTGTTTGCACAATGAAGTAACCTAATGTAGCGAGCGCCAATATTCCGATTACACTGTACAGTAATTTCTTTCGCGAAGCAGGAGCAGTTGGGGTGTTTTGTTCAGAGGCAGTTGACTTTTCATTGTTTGTTTCCGCGAATTGACTTCCAGGAACATCTTTCCATTCTGGATATCCGAGATAAATCGCAATGACATCAAGTGTATGTTGATTCGGATAGTTTTGCGCTTTTACAAATCCGAATAAGCGCTTTAGTGTGGAAGAACTGATCCTGTCGTTCGCTTTTGCAAGAATATCGGCAGAGAGACCTTCACAATCGCGAGGATAGCGCACCTTCTGTCCGTACCGATTTTCAATGAGTTCTTTGACGCTTAGCGGCAGCATGGCTGCAAAAATACTATTCTATTCATCAAAATTGGGGTTTGGACAAAATGAACGAAATGAATTTAGGTTAAAGCGCATGGTTGAAATATAATTGGCCAAAACAATTGTATGGCAAATGAACAGCTTGAAAAGTTAATCACTATGGCGTTAGCTGATGGCCATATTAGTGATGACGAATGGGCGATTTTGAAACGTAAAGCTGCTGCGTTAGGCGTTGATGAGGATGAATTGGAAATGACGATTCTTTCCAAAAAGTCTAATCAATCAGGTAGTCAGTCAGCAAATGAATCCTCAGAAATTCTTAGTCAATGTCCTTCCTGTGGCTCCGGTGGGCAGCGCATAATAAGCAAGTGCGGATATTGTGGATTCACAGTCGCCAAAGTTGCTTCGCAAAATACGATCAATAATTTGTTGAAGCAATTGATGGAAGCAGGAACCATGAAAATGGAAGAGTACCGTGAGTCGGAGTTGAATCGTGATATTGTGAAGAACGGCAAATTTTCTTCCGGAATTCTCGGGTCATTGGTTTCGCACGCAAACGCGTCGAGCGCCAATTTGAACGAATTTCAAAGAAAAGAAAAACACATTGAGGATCATAAGGAACGTGTACTTCGCCACAAGAGTGATGTCATTTCACATTTTCCATTACCTGATTCGCCTTCGGAACTGCTTGAATTTATTTCTCTTGCTGCAGCAAAAACGAAATTAATTACGAAAGGATTGTTTGGTTCTTATTCTGAAACAGAGAAGGAACACAATGCGTTAGCACCTGTTTGGAAATTGAAATGCGATCAGCTAATGGTTAAGGCAAAAGTTGCGCTTGCAGATGACAGGAGCACGTTTCGTGAGATGGAACGGGTTTATTTAGCAATCAACCAAAAATAGATTTATGAAAAAGGTAGTGGAGCATTTGATCATGATTGGTATTCCGGCGGTGTTGTGGATTTTCGCAATCGCCATGGATCGTGTGATCTCCAAAGGTATTCTTGGTGGCATTATGATTTTTGGATTTTTGGCGTACACAATATTTGCAGTAGTGGTTTCGTGGAAAAGAGACAAGAAAGATCCAATCAGAATTTATATTGCGTTGGGAGCTTTTTGCTTTTGTATCGCCATGTTACTGACGATGTAATTCCCGATTGCTTAATTGTATATCTCGCAAATCATTGAATTGAATAATTTGAACGAAATAGATTGCGGGATTACATTGATCGGAAGTTATCATTGAACAAAACGCTGGAGTTCCTGGTTAGCATGGAATGGCAAGTGTATAGCCCAGGACCACACCTGTAGAAAAAGGGGAGTATCCGAAAAACCAGAAGAGTAGGAAAAAATAAGATGTATTATTATGAAAAAACTATTCAATGTAATTGCGTGCTTATGTATCAGCACGGTGTTAATCGTTGGTTGTGGACAGTCTGCTTCCGAATGTGAAGTAAAGGTAAAATCTACGGATGTTACGGGAGAGTTATCGGACTATTATAAAGTGGTAGACGGGACTTATAAACTTACAACATCGGGAGAGGCTTCAGGAATGAAGGATAGTTATGAATATCAGATCAAGGTTCAAATTACCCGCACGGATAGTGAGTTTGACTTTGATGCTGCTGACCTTGAGAGTCGCGGATATTTTGCTATTGTATGTGATTTGTTTGACGAGAGTGGAACTCCTGTAGTACTTGCGGACAGAGATGGTTTCAGAGCACAAGGAGTGAATAGCGCAGACGCAGCTCTTGCTTCACTTAAACCGGGTGAAACTGGTTGGGCAATTTTTACGTTCAGGGGAGATGCAGAGACTATGGCAAAAGTGAAAAGTTTGGTTGTTGGAAGTACGGCAAATTTGGATCAGGCAGATGTGAGTGTCGATGGCGATGTTGATGACGATGCTAGTGATGGTGCAACTGATGGTGGTGGAGATTGCGAGCAGTTCATTACTGATTACGGGGATTTTGCTGATAGTTATGTTGCACTATTGAAAAAGTATAAAGCAAATCCAACCGACCCCGATATTCTGAATGAATATGCTGAAGCGGCGCAGAAGGCAACACAAATGCAAAATGACGCCGCGGATTGTAGTGATCCGGCCTATGCAAGTAAATTGGCTGAGATCGCAACAAGAATAGCGCAGGCAGCGATGTAACCGGGCAAGTGAGTGTGAATTGGTTCTTGAGCGAGGTGATTGCAGCAGTTGAGGATTCGTGGTTGGTTCTTATTATTGGATCCTTACTGTTTGCAATTTCTCATTTACTCCCTCTCCGATTCATCCTCTCTTTCTCAAACGTCAGCGCCTGTATGCTTTGCTCACGTTGTTGTTGTTGCTCGCGCGACATTCCTAACGGTGTAAGCAGCTCACGATTGTTTTCTTTCGCATCAAAAACCTGTTGTGAAATCTTGAAATAATCAAACCAGTTATTTCCTGCTTTATCTGCGAAACGCATGATGGATCCGAGTTCATCTGCCAACAACCACTTTGTTACGCGATCGTTGTGAAATACAACTGGCATATTGTCTGTAATGGAAGAGATGAGATCTGCAGATTCTGTTTCAAGAAGTGTAAAATGAATTTCATTTTTCTTCATCTGGTAAACTCCTCCCATCATGAAGAGTCGATGCTGAGGCAAGCGAATTAGAAATGCTTCGTTGTTTTTTTTAACGATGAAACAATTTGCAGGAACGGCGCAGCGTTGTGTGCGAAGAAGAATATTCCACGGACGACCTTTTAATATCCGTGACATATGAATGGTGTTGAATGCGACACTTGATTTTAATCCCCATGTGGCCATTACGATTTCAGGTTTTCCATTTTGCAGAATGATGATGGGAAGTTTCATTGCAGGTCGCGCCTGATATATCGGGGCATACTCGAGCACTTCGCTGATGTTGGTGCGAGTGGCGAGCATGGTGGGGGAGGTTGCGATGGAGTAGGTGTTCATGTGTTATCTGTTTGCTTTCTGGCCTCCCTCGCCCCCTAACCCCCGAAGGGGGAACTACCACCGCGCGCTGGTGGTTCTCCCTTCGGGGGTTAGGGGGCGAGTGTTGGCAGAGCTTTTAGCTTATTCGTTTCTCCTCCGGCAACGTCACAACCCCCGGCTTCAACCTCACATTCACCGTCTCCATATTTCTTGTCGCCAATCTTTCCATGAACGAAACATCAATCGTCACAAAACCAAAATCATTCATCACTTTCCCTTTTACTACGTAACATCCCGGACCATTAAACGGAAAACTCGCTGCGGAATCCGGAAAATGTACCGTGTCTGCCCATGCACCATCCATATCATACCAGGTTCCGAAATTCATGCGCACACCTTTTCCTGTTTGCGTGTACTTCGTATTTACGAGATACAACAACATCTGTACAACCTGTTTGTCGTGAGCTGGAAGGTCTTTCGCACGTAAGGGTAAATCCGGAATTTCCTTCAGGAGAAATGTCTGCGGTGTATTCACCATGAATCCGAGTAGTTCCATTTCATCAAACGCGTCTTCGAGTTCGTGACTCCACAATTCGGGAATGGAAAACTCGCGCACTTCCACTTCAAACAAATTTGCTTCAGGAGCTTTCTTCGGACTTT
>CAZBYM010000377.1:0-4561 GCA_964495745.1 uncultured Chryseobacterium sp.
CACTACGCGGATAAATCTGCAGATCAGTTGAATTTCAACTTAACGTGATTCTGTAACACAAGTTGTTTGCATAACCTTCAGAGAATGCAAAGACCGAAAAGAAATTGTTCAGTTGATAATATTGATACGTTAAATCCTGATACAGGTAGAAATAATCATCCGGCTTTTTCAGTCGCATTCCATAACCAATTGTAACTCCCCAGATATTTACATCAGCGCGATTCTCATCGTTACGTTTCAATCCATTTGACTGAAGTGAATTGTAAATTGTAACGGTAAGCGAGTTTGGTTTTTTACCACCGAGCCAAGGTTCAGTAAAGGAAGCGTTGAATGATCGGAAATACAATCCGTTTGATTGAGCGCGGATGCTCAACTTTTGTCCGTCACCTGCGGGAAGTGGTCTCCACTCTTTTAGCTTGAAAAGATTGCGCGTTGAGAAGTTGTTGAATGAAAGTCCAAGTGTTCCTACAATTCTGTTTCCACCCCAACCACCAGAAAGTTCAACCTGATCGGAAGGACGTTCTTCAACTACATACTCGATGTCGACAGTTCCTGAATAAGGATCCGGAACAGGATTCACCTGAATTTTTTCAGGATCGAAATATCCGAGTGAAGCCAATTCGCGTTGCGAACGAATTACATCGGAACGACGGAACAATTGTCCAGGGCGTGTGCGTATTTCACGCATGATGACATTATCATTCGTCTTTGTATTTCCAACAACAGTGACTTTGCGAATTGTCGCTTGGCGCCCTTCGTAAATTCGCATTTCGAAATCGATGGAATCACCTTCAACTGCAGTTTCAACAGGATTGATTTGGAAGAACAGGTATCCATCATCCATGTACAATGAACTGATATCGTTTCCTTGCTGACTCATGAACAATCGCGATTCAAGAGTTCCCTGATTGTAGACATCGCCCTTCTTGATGCCGAGCTGATCGTTCAGTTTCTGTGAAGTGTATTTTGTGTTACCCACCCAAGTGATGTTGCGGAAGTAATATTTGCGGCCTTCATCAATGTGAATGTCGATCTCGACGCGATTGTTGCCAACGTTCCGGACTGTATCGCGAACGATACGTGCATCACGATAACCTTTCTCGTGGTACATGTTCAATACATTGTCTTCGTCGGTCTCGAGATTTTCTTTGATATACTTCGAAGACTTGAAAACCTGATACCAACGTTTGCGCTTGGTATCCTTCATCTTGCGACGAATTTTTCCGGCTTTGAATGCACTGTTGCCCGTGATGTTGAGCTCTTTGATTTTTACTTTCTTCCCTTTCTTAACATCCACATAAACGAAAACGTGAGCCGTAGATTTCCCTGAGGTATCAGCATTAACAGAACGAACAGTGGTTTGACAATTCAGATAACCATCATCACGAAAATGTTCGTTGACCGTTTCAATGATGTGACGCTCACGATAAGCAGTGAACATTAATCCTGACAAAGGCAGTTTTTCAACAAGGTCTTCCCGTTCACTTTTCTTCACTCCCGCAAACTTGAGATCAGTAAGAATCATTGGTTTTTCAACGACGATCAAATCCAGCCAGATATATTCGCCTTCAATTTTGTTGATCACGAGACTGATGTCGTCAAAAATCCCTTCTCTCCACAAGTTGTCAATTGCCTCAGAAGTTTTTTCTCCAGGAATCATGATTTTGCTTCCAACAGGAAGTCCGGAAATCAGAACTGCAATTTCAGCATTCACATAAACTGCTCCAATCACATTCACCTTTACAAGTGTGTATTCGCGTGGTGCAGCGTAATTGATCAGGTTGGTATCGCCACCAATCACTTCTTGCGCAAAAGAAAATTTAGCGAAGCAGGCAAGGACAAGTAGCAGGACTATTTTTTTCATAATTGTGTTGAAGGCTCAAAAATCCCTTCGGTTATTTTCATTGTCACAAAGACTCTTTCGGCGGTGTAATAAGGGCATTCAATGTTTCACTCATGATTTGCGCGCTCGTTTTTCCGAATCGTCTTTCACGTCCTTGATATTTTACAAGTGCTTCGTGAAATTCTTCTTTCCCGAAATCAGGCCACAAAGTTTCAGTGAAATAGAATTCAGAATAAGCTAATTGCCAAAGGAGAAAATTACTGATACGCTGTTCACCACTTGTGCGAATTAATAA
The DNA here is from genome assembly GCA_964495745.1 of uncultured Chryseobacterium sp. Classification (GTDB taxonomy): domain Bacteria; phylum Bacteroidota; class Bacteroidia; order Palsa-965; family Palsa-965. The sequence continues at coordinate 2,139 of CAZBYM010000377.1, forward strand.
TTCCGGATCAGGATATTTTTTTGTTGTGAGATATGTTGAGAATAATTCTGCTGTAATTTCATCGCTCTTCAGATTTCCGTTTGCAACTTCCAATGCAATCTGACGCGTAGCTTCAACAATTTCCCATCGTGCGCTGTAACTCAAAGCAAGCACCAATGTCATTCGATTGTTCTTCGACGTATCATTGATTGCATCAGTCAATTCTGCGCGACATCTTTCAGGTAGTGAATTCCAATCGCCAATAGTTTCGAGACGAATATTATTTTCGTTCAATGTTTTTCTTTCAGAACTGATTGTGTGCACGAGAAGTTCCATCAGCGCATTCACTTCTTCCTGCGGACGATTCCAATTCTCAGTTGAGAATGCATAAAGCGTAAGATATTTTACACCTATTGCAGCAGCCGCTTCAGCAGTTTCCCGCACAGAGTTAACGCCACTTTTATGTCCATCAACACGAAGTTTGCCTTGTTGCTGCGCCCATCGGCCATTGCCGTCCATGATAACAGCAACGTGACCAGGAACCCTGGATAAATCAACTTTTTCTTTCCAACTCATGCTCTACAGTGCGATCAATTCTTGTACGCGGAACAGGATTTAGGCTTGTCCGTTAGTTGGAATGTGAGTGTGAGACCGGTAAAACAATACCAATCTTTATTACGGGGATTTCCTCTTTGACGACCTGTGTTATCGGTAACACCATAACTTCTATCTCCAAGTGCAACAGCAGCAGGACCGTTGATTGCAAGGTCAGCAGGATTAGCATAAACGGTACTTACATCATCGAGGTAATCTGTGAAAGTTTTGCGCATTCCCCATTCGATAACGAGACCAATTCGTTTGGCAAGATTCATTTTAAATCCTGCGCCAAAAGGAATTGCAATTTGTGTACGCAAATATCCTTTCGCTTGTGCTTCAGTTCTCAACGGTTGTAAAGCAACCCATTGATTATCGTAAGAAGCTTTAGGATTAAAGTTGAAAACTGAAAGTCCCAGAAACAAGAATGGCGTAAATTGGTGACGATCGTCTCCAATTTTGTACTCGATAAAATTAAATTCAGTTCTGCCGGCGAGTTCATAAATCCGAGAGCGGAAACTCAAATTTCTCTGCTGTTGTTCGAATGAGCTGGTACGCGCATCAATGCCCTGAACACTTCCGAATAACACACTTCCTGCGAAAGAAACACGATATCCTCTGTTGTGACGGAATACAATTCCCATTGCCGGGCGCGTCAAACTATTCAGGTGTCCTGTAGAATTCAATTCGCCAAGATAGTAGGACCCTCCAAGGAAGACTCCAATCTCATTTGTCTGCTGCGCATTAATGGAAGTAAATCCACAAATCATGAGCAGTATGCAAAGTGTCTTTTTCATCCGATTCATCTGGTGTTACAACGGCAAAACGTAAGCCGAAGGAGATTGTTTTCCAGGTTATTTGATATTCGTGCAAATATAGCCCAAAATTTGAGTCAATTTACCCCATGTTAATTAGTAATAACAGTGATTAACAATTAGTTACGCTTGTCAACGCCCCACATAAGTTTTTCACGTATTACATCGAAAAAATGCTGGTTATCAAAACGGACGAGTGAAATCTTGAAATCGCCTTTACGAATGCGCAATTCTTCAGATTCGTTAAAAGTTTTTGTTCGCGCATCAAGAGAAGCGAGGTACTGAGGACTGCGTCCTTCCACTTTCAAAAGAATTTCTGATTCGTCGGAAACGATGAGTGGACGAACGTTCAAATTGTGTGGTGATAGCGGAGTGATTACAAAACTTTTCGCGTCAGGAATCATCAAAGGCCCACCGCAACTCAGAGAATACGCAGTTGATCCTGTCGGAGTAGAAATGATGAGACCATCAGCCCAATACGAGTTGAGGAATTCTCCGTTCACCCATGCGTGAATCGACATCATGGCGGAAGAATCCTTTCGTTGCACAGTCAATTCGTTCATTGCAACATTCACATCTCCGAACAAATTGTTGTCGGTATCAAGACGAAGTAAAGTTCGTTTGTCGAGAGAAAATTTCCGTGCTGCAAGATTTTCGATCACTGATTCTCCAGCTTGTTCCACCGTAACTCCTGCTAAAAATCCAAGTCGTCCTGTATTAATTCCAACGACAGGAATTCCGGAGTTACGTACGAAAGAAATTGTTTCGAGAATCGTTCCGTCACCACCAATACTCAATAGAAAATCTGCTGCACCACGAATCTGATTGAAATCGTCGAGCTCTTTCACTTTAGAATTAATAGTGAATTGCTCAGTCAGACATTTGTGGTACTCTTTCCCAATGAGAAGTTCCGCGCCGTGTTTTTCCAGCTTGTCAAAGAGCCCCTGCAACGCAGGTGGAAGCTCTTTTCCCGTAATCCGGCCGTAAATGGCGATTTTCATAGTGAATTGCGGGACTGCTTCTGAGAATCAGACG
>CAZBYM010000378.1:0-4522 GCA_964495745.1 uncultured Chryseobacterium sp.
TCATTTGAATATTTCTCGGGCATATTTTAGACTATTATATATTGGCTAATGGTATCATTTCAAAGATTTTAATACTTTTGTCATGATCCTCAAGGGGTGCCCCGTTAGTAGCGGGCTGAGATAATACCCTGCGGAAGCAATCTTGTCAGTGACAAAATTGTTAACCGCACACCTGATCAAGTTAGAACTTGCGTAGGGAAATGGATTGGCTGAGAATTACAGTTAGAATAATTGTAGCAGTCAATCACAAAGGAAAATGAAATGAAAAAATTGTTTTATGCTGTTTTCACGCTGGCCATTCTGCCAAGCGTTAGTGTTGCTCAACCGTTTGAAATCTCGGGAGCGGTAAGAGACACAAGTGGACAACCTGTTCCATATGCTTTTGTTACGATAGAAGGAACGTACAGCAGCATACAGGCTGACGAAGACGGATCCTTTCGCATGAGTGTGACCAAAGTTCCTTATTGTGTTCAGGTGTCTGCTTTGGGATACGAAAAAACGCGTCAGTGTTATGACAGCACTTTTGTCGGACTGGTAGTTGTAATGAAACAAACGTCACATTTGCGTGATGAATTTATAGTGAGCTCAACCCGGGTCGATGATTATTCAGGTGTGGCATTTTCGAATGTAGACAGAGATGAAATAGAAGCGCAAAATTTCGGACAGGATTTACCTTATGTTCTGAACACACAAACTTCTGTTGTAACAACATCCGATGCAGGAAATGGTTTTGGATATACAGGACTTCGCATTCGCGGCTCCGATGCCAACAGAATAAATGTAACCATAAATGGTATTCCGGTTAATGATGCAGAATCACAAGGAACATTTTGGGTTGATTTACCTGATGTTGTTTCTTCCACAGACAACATTCAGATCCAACGAGGAGTCGGGACTTCTACTAATGGGTCTTCTGCATTTGGAGGATCACTCAATTTACAAACTGATCTCAATAGAAAATCTGCTTATAGTGAAGCAATTTTGTCGGCAGGATCCTTTGAATCTTGGAGAACAACAGTAAAAGCCGGGACAGGAATAATTAACAACCGTTGGAGTTTTGATTTGCGATTTTCTCAACTGGGATCTAATGGGTTTATCGATCGTGGAAAATCGAAATTGAGTTCCTGGTACTTTTCAGGAGGTTATCATGGCGACAGACTTTCGATCAAAGCAATCACTTTTTCAGGAAGAGAAAGAACGTATCAATGCTGGTATGGTGTATCAGAAGATTCAATCAATGCAGGCAATTTTACTTATAATGAAGCTGGCTTGTTCTATGACACTGCGGGAGTGCAGTTTTACGAAAATCAGGTTGATGATTACGGACAAGACTATTATCAATTGCATTTCGTTCTGGCAGCAAATGAAAAACTCATAATCAACTGGTCGCTATTTGCAACAAAGGGAAAAGGTTTTTATGAAGAGTACAAGCAAGGTCAATATTTATCAGAATACGGAATTAATGATACAAGCTCTGCTGTAAATGATGTGATCAGAAGAAGATGGCTGGATAACTGGTACTATGGAATAACATATGCGGCGAAGTATGTAGTATCGAAAGCAACGTATGTCACGTTGGGCGGATCATCAAGTTTTTATGATGGGAAACATTACGGAGAAGTAATCTGGGCAACGGGATTACCTGCAGGAGCAACGATCGGAAATCACTATTATGATGATGCTGCAACAAAAATGGACAACACCATTTTTCTGAAAGTCAACCAATCGGTAGGAAACAAACTGCACATATTTTTCGACGCGCAAGTACGAATGATCAATTATTCGTTCACCGGTCTTGATAGTACAGGCACAAGTTTGCCTCAAGAAGTTGCATTAACTTTTCTGAATCCTAAAGTTGGTATTATCGATCAGTTAAATGGTAAGAATCGCATCTATGTTTCATTTGGTGTAGGTAACAAAGAGCCGAATCGTGATGATTTTACAAACTCTTCGACGACAAGTCGCCCGAAGCATGAATCACTTTACGATTTAGAAGCCGGATGGAAATTTGCCAGTGAAAAAGTTGGGTTGGAAGTAAATTTATACTACATGCATTACAAAAACCAACTGGTACTCACCGGAAAAGTCAATGATGTTGGAGCCTACACGAGAGAAAATGTTGATGTGAGTTTCAGAAGAGGAATAGAGTTCTCCGGTGGTATCAATTTGACAAAACAGTTAAATTTCGCTGGCAATTTGACATTTAGTCAGAACGAGATTTCAGAATTTCACGAATACATTGACGACTATGACACAGGGATTCAATTGGATTCGATTTACGCCAATACCACGATTGCGTTCTCACCTTCGGTTATTTCTTCTGCAGTCATGACTTGGAACAATCAAAAGGGAATGACTACTTCTTTGATTGGAAAATACGTGGGAAAACAGTTTCTCGATAACACATCATCTGAAGACAAAAAGATTGACCCGTATTTCACTCTAAATCTTAACGCGTCCTGGACAATTATCAAGCCTGGTGAAAAGGTAGGGCAGAAATTATCGGAGATGAAAATTGGTTTGCAAGTGAACAACCTGCTGAACACGATGTACTCGAGCAACGGATATACCTACAGTTATGTTTGGGGTGGGCAATTGAATCGATTCAACTATTATTATCCGCAGGCGGGAATTAATGTGATGGCGATGTTGACGATGAAGTTTGGAAACTAAGTTCTTGAAGTTCAGGGTTTCGAGTTCCGGGTTTCAGTATCATTGGTCACATTTGCATGGAGGAGACATGTAGATTGTTGTCTTCGGTAGCATGAGACGAATTTTTTCCTGTGTTTCTGCGTTGATGAGAATGACACGTAAATCAAGAACCAAAAGTGTTTCTGAAAGTTCTTTCAATTCATCCGGAAAAATAGAAAGGTTGTTGCTCCATAAATCGAGGTAGCGGAGTTTTTTCAATTTCCCTACCTGAGGTGGAAGTGATGTTAGCTCATTCTGATTGATATCCAGGATCATCAAGTTGGACAAATCTCCAATTTCCCTTGGCAAAAATTCGACATTGTTTTTTGAAAGATGCAGAACCTGAAGATTGACGAAAAAATTAATTGAATCGGGGACTTCCGTGATTTTGTTTTTGCTTAGATCCAAATACTGTAGGTTGGGAAATTTCCAGAGTTCGATTGGAAACTCTGTGAATTTCATTTTGCGCAGAACCAATTTTATTACTTTCTCGGGCTGGAGTAACGCAGATTGCAGATCAGTATAACCGACCATCGTATCAAGCGTAATAGAATCGTAGAGAGGAAGCAACTCTGATTTATCCACAATGATTCGCGCATGCAACGGATTCCACATCGCAAGCAAAACAAGAATCAGAAAAATACTACGCAATTGCTTCATGCTTAAATATACTCAGTACACTATTTTTATCGTTCGCCAACTGCACTTTCAACTCTTCCAGACCTGAAAATTTTTGTTCCCCTCTCACCCACTTCACGAATCTCACTTCAATCGTTTCACCGTAAATATCGGAATCAAAGTTGAAGATATTCACTTCAACAGTAAGATTCGATCCATTGATAGTTGGTCGTATTCCAATATTCATCATTCCATGATACTCTCTGTCGTTTTGTATCACGCTTACAGCATAGACGCCGTTTCCGGGAATAAGTTTGTTCGGTTCTGTTGAAATAATATTTGCAGTGGGAAATCCTAGTTTTCTGCCCAATTGCTGACCTTTTACAACTGTTCCCTTTAACATATACCTATAACCTAGCAAATTGTTTGCCACATCAACTTTGCCTTCTGCAAGTGCATGCCTTATTCTGGTAGAACTCACTTTAATTTTGTCCGTTTCCCATGCCGGAATCTCCTGCACCTCAAACCCAAATCTAGGTCCATTCGATTTTAGATTTTGAAAACTACCTTCTCGGTCTTTTCCAAAGTGATGATCATATCCAATGACCAGCTTTTTAGTTTGCAAACCTTGAACCAGGATTGACTCAATAAACTCCTGCGAAGTTAGCATAGAGAACTCGCGAGTGAAGGGATGAATGACAAGATGATCTATTCCCGCTTCACTGAGTAATCGAATCTTTTCGTCTTGTGTACTTAGCAATAGTTGCTCAGAATTTGGAAACAGAACCAGTCTGGGATGAGGAAAAAATGTGAAGATGACAGATTCGCCATTAATAGTGTTCGCACTTTCCTTAAGTAGTTTCAGAATACGTTGATGTCCAAGATGAACTCCATCAAAAGTCCCGGTTGTAACAACACTTGGCTTAATTGGTTTGAATTCAGCTATATCGTGGTAAACTTTCAAGCAGACAAATATAATGTTCCAAGTCCTGCAGAAAACACCATCCGAAGAGTCAGGCCCTCAGAAAACCTGACTAAAATCATATGTTCAGCAATTCATCGGAGAAAATTGACGGCCGGGCGGAAGATCGTGAAGTTCTGCTCAAATTAACAACAATATCACATTTAGTAGCGCGAAAACTTCCTATTTTTGCACCGGTTTTTAACGACCCATTTCAACATTATGCAAAAAGGTAAAATTTCTCAAGAAATC
>CAZBYM010000379.1:0-4498 GCA_964495745.1 uncultured Chryseobacterium sp.
TTTCAAGCGTGAGTTTAGTCCGGGCGATATCGGCATCAATTTCCTGACGACTTGGGATCCGATAACCTTCGCTGCTGTCGTCTTGCATAATGATGTCAAGATTAGCCTTACTCTTACTCATGTTCACCGTGTAAAAAAACTCACCGGAGCCATTGTTATGAATTGTTATGTCTTCAACAATTTCAAAACAACCGTTTGCAAGAATTGAGAATCCGAGCATCAATAAGAACAGGACATTTCTATAGTTTCTCACGAATTTCAAATTTACGCATTATACACTCTAAGGGGAACCGATTTCGTACCTTCGGACAAATGTTTCGCAGAGATTCTTTCGGTCATTTACTATGGATCAAACGTATGCTTGTCAGCACAATTGGCTGGCTCACATGGTCGAGATATGTCAAAAAGAATACCATTTCCATAGAAGGGACGGAAATTCTGAAAAATCTACCTGAAAGAAACGTATTGTTTATCTCGAACCATCAAACCTACTTTGCTGATGTAATCGCGTTTCTACATGTGTTTTGTGCTGTGAAAAATGGCCAGCACAATTCAATTTCGAAACCTTCCTATTTGTGGAAGCCCAAAGTGAACAGCTACTTTGTTGCAGCAGAAGAAACAATGAAGAAAGGGTTGCTTCCAAGAATTTTCGCTTACGTTGGATCTGTTTCAATACAGAGAACATGGAAGCAAGGCGGCAAAGACGTGAATAGAAAAGTGCGAATGGATGACATTTCAAATATTGGAACTGCGCTTTCTGATGGATGGGTCATCACTTTTCCTCAAGGAACAACCAAGCCATTTGCCCAAGGCAGAAGAGGAGTAGTTCTTATTCTGAAAAAGTACAATCCGATTATTGTTCCCGTTGTTATTGATGGTTTCCGACGTGCGTTTGATAAACGTGGAATCAAGTTGAAAAAACGAGGCACGAAACTTTCTGTGAAATTTAAGGATCCGTTAAATATTGATCTTTCACAAACGGCAGATGAAATTCTAGCCGTGCTCATGGACGCGATTGAGCAGTCGGCCAAGTTTCAAGCTGGAACAATTATTCGTGAAAACAAGAGCGTTCTCCAATAAAAATCCCTCCGCCCTTTTCAGAACAGAGGGACTATCAGTGATTCTTTAATTATTCTCCGGTTTGGCCAGCAGCTTCTTTTCTCGCCTTGCGATCAGCTCTGATCTGATTGTATTTGATCAGTTGATCAGGAGTAAGAAGTGATTGAAGTTCTTTTTCCTTCTCACTACGAATTTGAACGATCTCTGCATCTTTCTGCTCTTGTGTTTTTGCAGCATCAGCATTTACAACTTCAATTGCTGTAATTTTTGCAAGAAAAATTGCTTCAATTTGAGTTGTTTGCTCTGCAGTTAATCCTAGTTGTTTCTGCATGCTCAATGCATAAGCATGCGCGCGCTCTTGATTTGGATTCACAGCAACTTCAGCAACTTGCGCGTTAGCACCAGCAACTGAAAAGAGTAGTACAAAGAGGAAAATGATACGTTTCATGTTGTTTTTGTTTGTCAGAAGTAAAGCTAATCTTTCGAGTGATTAATTCCAAATACCATGCCGAGCACTGCTGTTTTTCGTTGTTTTCGGCTTATTTCGACGAATTTATCTACTATTGAACCGGATAGTAGATTTCTGTGAGCCATTTGGCCGGATCAGTCTCTACTCCTGGGTCAGTCACGTAAAATTCCCATGGTGAGCCCACAACTACTTTCCCGTTCTCCTTCATCCATTTGTCCATCTGTTCATGGCTTTCTCCTGTCTTTTCGTAAGGGCCGTAATGCATTCCTTTCACAACATTACCACCTGGGAACTCCCAATATTTAACGCGTCCTGCAGACTTTCCTGGTTTGTCTACGGGAACACCAATATCCATCCAGAAATACATTCCTCCATCTGCATTGTACATATCTACTTTATTGTAAATCGCGAATACAGCGCCCGCTTGGGTTAATCCTTGCTTCTTCATTTCCGCTCCAACTTCCCCGAAAGTTTTGCCTAACACTTCACCGATTTGCTTTTCATCACAGCTATCCGCAATAGTCATGATTTTAATCGCAGCCATTGTTGTTGCTTCAATCGAAATTTCAGCCACCATCTCTGCAGAAGGAAGCGCTTCACAATGTTTTTTCAAACCAGCTAAAGTTTTCTCGAAATCAGCTCCAAGCATTTCATCCATATTCATCATCGCCATAATTGGGCGCATATAAAATGGCATTTCCATATTCATGTAAGTTGTAACCCAAACGCCATCCGTGGTGTCTCGAATCGTATAGCCGCCAAGACTAGTGCCCATGCCTTCAAACGATAGTTCAAACTCAACTAATTTTCCAGGATCACTTTTTGTAACTGTAATTGATCCTTTTCCAACGCTATCGTTCGTGCTTTCCCAAAGATGCTTTGCCCCAACTCCAGCAGCAGGACCTTCGAAAGTTGACTTCATTGCAGGATCAATATTGTCCCAATATGACCAGCTTTGCCAGTGTGTGAGATCGTTGATTTCACCAAACACAGTAGTTGCATTTCTGTTCACAAGAGTTGAACGCTCTATTCTGGAATTGGCAGGGAAGAGTAGGCCAACAATCAAATATATTCCTATCAGAACGGCGAGAACAATCAGAATTCGTTTCAAAATTTTCATGTATGGGCGTTTTTGTTTGAGCCAAAGATAATTCGCTAACAGTGCCTGACAAATTTTTTATTCAGTTGGCTAAAAATAATAGGCAGCCGGAATCGTGGCTGATTTTTAACACAGATTACACAGATTATTGGGATGCCTAATCTTGTTTAATCTGCGTAATCTGTGTTAAGTGGTTTATGTGACCAGCCGCAAATTAGCTCAGTTTTCAATCGATGCTTACCTTTATTGTTGATGAAACATACTGCATTACTGCCACTGCTGCTTTTTCTACTGCCGCTTTTTTCCCTCGCACAACCGGCATATGTATATCATGAAAAGGGAATGAAGTTATTTAACGAGAAAAAGTTTGGAGAGGCAATCGTACAATTTGATATCGCCATCAAAACAGACGCAACTTACTTCGAAGCATTTGTGGATCGCGGAAGATGTCAGATGGAACTTGGCAAAAACGATTTAGCACTTGCGGATCTCAATCAAGCTGTGAAACTCAATCCAAATTTTGCGCCGGGATTTTATTATCGTGCTAAGTTGCATGAGAAAATGGGCAACGACCAATTGGCGATTACAGATTATTCAAGCGCAATAAAAATAAATCCGGATTTCGCTGATTCACATATTTCACGAGGAAGATTGTACTCCAAAACAAATCAGGATCAATTGGCATTGACAGATTTTACAAAAGCAATTACGCTCGATGTAAAAAACGCTGAAGTGTATTATCAGCGCGGATTGCTGTACCGAAAAATGAAAAAGGAGTACGAAGCTCTGGCTGATTTTGGAAACGCAATCAAGTACGATCCGAACATGGGTAAAGCGTATGCTGAGCGTGGCAAAGTGGAGGCCGATCAGAAAAAATACGATCTCGCCATTGGTGATTTGTCAAAAGCTGTAACGTTAAATGCGGCAGATGAAGAAGTGTATCGCGTGCGGGCGATGTGTTTCACCGTACAAGGCAAGAACGAAGAAGCAATTGCAGATTACAGCACGATCATTAATATCTACAAATCGAACGACTCCGAAATGTATCGTCTGCGCGGTGATTTATTTACGAAGCAGAAAAATTACCCTGCAGCGATCAAAGATTACACGAAAGCGTTGACTTTGAAAAAGGATGATGTCGCGGTTCTGCTTTCACGAGGAAATTGTTACTACGTGCAAGGAAAAACAAAATTCATGTCGGCCGAACTCGATTTCAAAAAGGTACTTGAGCTTGAACCTAAAAATGCAACCGCAGCTCGTGGACTTGGGAAAGTTTATTTCGATCAGGAGAAGTGGCAATTAGCGGTAGACAATTTTACACTTGCCATCAACAACGGTGCAACTGCCGAAGACTATTTGTTTCGCGGAAAAAGTTATTTCAAACTCACCAAGAAAAAAGAATGTTGCGCAGATTTGACCAAGGCCGGCGAGCTTGGATATCTTGGAATTGATAAGGAAAAACAATTGGCGGGATGTCAATGAGAAAACTTGTCACTTCGAGCGCAGTCGAGAAGGACAAGTTGGTCACTCGATTCTCAGAATTCTGATCTATGAACACAAAGAAGTGTGCCCAAATTTGCGTGATTGTCGTTTTGTTTTTGGTGCTGGCGGTTCCACTGCTGGCTAACAATGATGATTCTTTGCGTCTTTCTCCTGCACAACAAAAAATCGTTTCCTCCATCGAATCGTTTCTGCTGAAGCGAATCAACGTGGATCGGTTTTTGCCGATTCAGTTGGACATCACAAACGCTTGCAATCTTCGCTGTGTCCATTGCTACCACCCGCACCACAAGAACGACGGCGCGTTGTCGCTTGTCGAGTGTAAAGGGATTCTTTCTCAGTACAAGACTCTGGTCCAAAAAATGAGATTC
>CAZBYM010000380.1:0-4495 GCA_964495745.1 uncultured Chryseobacterium sp.
CCAATCTTGGTTCCAACAGTATCAATTCCAGGTAAAGAATCCGGAGCACCTTCAACATAGCCGAAAGTCTTGCTGATTTCACGCGAAAAATATTTTTCGCCCATAGTCCAGTTCAGTTTCTTGGAATCAGAACTCCAATGCAAACTTTGACCGGCATCACGGGTTACACATTTCATTGGAACCTGACTCATGTCTTTTCCAAGCTCCAGTGTTTTTCCTGTTGCTGGAAACGCGCAAACGTAAACTTTGTGCAATTCACGGAATGCAAGCCACTTGTTATCCGGACTTGGAACAATTTCCCAAGCATACTTTGATGTTGCAACTACACGATGTGTTTTATCTGCGATATCGAATTCATGAAAGAATTTTTCTGAACCTTGGTCCACGTAGTAATGAATTTTCTTTCCGTCTGTACTGAAGCGGGGATTTTGCGCTCCGTTGTAGAAATGAAATGTAGCGGCGCCTCCACTAGAGGACATCGTATAAATTCCTGGTTTCACTGAGAATGCTCCGCCTTGTGCATCATTGCCTTCCTCTTTCCAATAGACAACAGTTTTTCCATCTGGAGAATATGCAGGAGTACGGAAAATTCCTTTCTCAGGTGAAATCTTTACTGGCTTACCTCCTGATTTAATATCCATTGACATGATTGATCCGGTTTGTTCATCATTCCATGTAACATAAACGAGTTTCGATCCGTCTTTTGAAAACGCAGGTTCAAATTCAAAATCAGTTCCGCTTGTCAAACGAGCAGGTTTGCCATCTGGTAATGATTTCTTCCACAAGTAGCCTGCTGCGTTGAAGACTAAAGTTTTTCCATCCGGAGATGTAACTGCATGACGAACCATCTTTACAGTGAATTCATCTGGTGCAGCATTTTGCTCGAACCGAAGCGCTTTGTAAATTTTGTGTTTGCAATTCACAGTAAATGGAATGTTCTCCGACTTTTGAGTTGCCACATCAATCTTTACCAATTTCCCTTTTGCCCAGATGATGATATTCTTACTGTCGGGAGTCCAATTGAATCCGGTGTAAACTCCAAATACACACCAGGCTTCCTGTTGATCTTTACTGAGTTGATCATAGATTGGCCATTCTTCTCCTGTAGCAAGATCACGTAAGAACAAAACGCTTTGGCTACGAACGCGACGAACAAATGCAAGATGTTTTCCGTCTTTAGAAACTTGTGGTCGACACGCTCCACCTGGACCGCCGGTAACGTATTCAGTTTCTCCAGTAGACAAATCGTAACGAAAGATTGCATAAATCTGCGTGTTCGCATCTTTGTTGTATTGGAAATATCCTCCAGGATACATGTCTTCACTGTAGTAAACATATTTTCCATCAGGAGAAACGCTTGGTTCGTTCACATCCTGTTGCGCATTTTTCTTTTTTGTAAGTTGCATACCATCCCCACCAGTTAAATGGTACATCCACATTTCTCCTGCGCCAATTGAACGGGTAGAGGAGAAGTGCTTACGTGCGATCACATATTGACCGTCAGCAGTCCATACAGCATTGTTAAGCAAGCGAAAATTCTCAGAGGTGATTTGCTTCGGATCTGTGCCATCATTCTTCATGCGCCAGATATTATCGCCACCGCCACCATCACTTGTGAAACAAATGTTTTTCCCATCAGGACTGTATCGTGGCTGAGATTGCCATGCATGTCCGGTTTGCAGTGGTGTTGCAGTTCCGCCAGTGACAGGAAGCGAATAAATATCGCCCAATAAATCAAAGACGACAGTTTTCCCATCAGGACTCACATCCAGGTTCATCCACGTTCCTTCTGTTACTGAGAACGCAACTTCTTTAGATTCCCCAGGAGGATTTGAGACATCCCATTTTTTGGGCTTCTCTTCGTTGGCAGCGATGAACAAAACAGCAATTGCAGCAATTGGGAGAATCGCGAGTAATTTCTTTTTCATAAGTATGTTTATGGAAGGCAAAGAAAACGAAAAAACCCCGATCACGTGTTACCGGATCGGGGTTTGGTTGATAATGCTGATAAGTGGTTAGAAACCTACTTTTGGAGTTACAATTTGCTCAATGAGTATCCCAAGACAAGCACCGTCCTGAGCTTTACCTTTTGACACTGCGCCACCTGGAATGATAACCGTAACAAACATATTACGGGTAGTCTCGCAAGAGAATTCCATGTGAGGTGATTTGTTGTCCGTGTTATTATCATAAATAACAGTTCCATCAACCGCATCGCTAAGTGTAAATTGGATATCTGTACCCAACGATGCATCCGGACAAATTGTGATCGAATAATCGAATCCGGCGTAGAAAATCGCTTTCAGCTTCGAAGTAGTTCCGCGAGCGAATAATCCGCTACGTGATTGAGAGTTGTAGCGAAATCCTTCTTCCGAAGCCTGGCTACATCCTTCTTCACGATGAAAATTGCTGCAAGGAAGCTGAGATGGTAAGTTAATGTGCAGACCCATCAGGGCTACAATCATTACAATTGAGGTTAGCTGTTTCATGGTACGTTAGCTGATATACGTTTTAGTTTGATTCAACAAATCCTTTTCGGATTTCTTCAATTTTCTTTTTTAATGCTTCGAACTGTTCTTTCGTGATTGCCTTAATCGGGCTTCCACCAACTTTCATTCGTTTGCCTGCTTCTTGAGTCGGGGCCTGACCGGCAGTCGTACTCACAGCATCAAACAAAGTTTTAAGTTCTTTTAGCTGTTGCAAAACTGATGCCACATCTTCATTGCTTTCATAAGTTGTCATGAATTCAATGAGGTTATTCAATGACAAATCCTGTTCAGCAATTTTGTTGGCCATCGCTTGATCTTTAGTAAAATCCTTCACCATATTCGATGAGAGGTACATACTTTCAATCCAACCACCAGCTAACATTAAGCTAAGCTCAGTTCCGCGTTCGTCTTTCTCAAGATTAGCGAAAGTCGACAAATACAAATCGTTTCCAACCGCAATCAGAGAATCTGCATTACCCGTATTCTTTGCAATACGTTCTTTGTCTTGATCTGTGAGACCGGTTGCAACCTGAAGTGTCGTTCCCATTCTCATACAAGTACCAAAATATCCCAAAACCTTGTCTTTCACGTCGAATGTAGAAGCATAAAGCAAATCAGCAGAGTAGATCCCAAGATTCAGAGCCTGACCTTTTTTGCTGGCATACTTTTTTTCGTTCTCAATCGGATTCAAAAGATTTCCGTCGCCTGTTTTAGGCCCAAGAGTCTTCATGAATTCGAAAATATCGCTAGGCGAAGGGACCCGCACAACGTCAGGATTCAATACGGTTGTAGTAAGGCTTGTATCAACAGCGTTAGAATCAACAGTATTGTCGGTATCTGTATCGCTGCCGCAAGACGACATTATTACGGAAAAAGCCACTGCGGTTAGGGCTACACTTTGAAACATCAGTTTCTTCATACGAGAGAGGTGAGTATAGAGAGCAAAAATAGCTTTTTTTCGTCAGCTAGGGCAATCGGACAAGAATTTCTCAGGAATTCGGGAACACCAACTCTAGCGAATTCGAAAATATGTTAAGTAGATCACCAGTTGTATATTTCATCAAATTCGATGCTTCATTATTGATTATCTTCGGTCAATGAATCTTCGGGGCGCAATTTTTAGTCTGTTAGTATCATTTTCATTGAGCCAGATTCATGGCCAAGAAGTTGTTAATGGCGTGGCAACAGGTTCAAATGACCCAAAGAAATCGACAATTGTAAAGTCGCTTGCACTACAGGCGGGTTTTTCATATGCGGTAATCAATAACCGTTATGAAACCAGGGCGCAGTACAAATCCGGAATTAATATTGGCCTTGTTCGTCGAATAAACCCTTGGTTTGCGATTGAAGCCGGTTTCACGCGATATAAAAATCACACTGCAACTTCATTGGATGACATTCTATCGTGGGCTGCAGATTTGAATGCTCAGTTTTCAATGAGAGTTGGGGAAAGCGACCTCTTTTTCAGAACCGTTTTCGGACTTGGCTACGTTGATTGGAAAGGATATTATGTGGGCCCAAGTTTGAATGACAATTATCACTACTACTACGGAAAGTTGCTGAATGATCGCTTCTACACGGGGAATCTTGGTTGGGGATTTTCACATCTTTTTTTCAAGCAACGTTTAGAAGGGTTTGGCGACTTCAGGTTACGCATTGCGGCCGACAAAAAAGTGCTCTTTTCAATTTCTGATACAGCGTTTCTGTTCGGGCTTAGGTACAACATCAGGTCAAGTGATCGCGTTTCAGATAACAAGTCTTCGGCCAATCGTTCTGGAGGCAAACAAAAGAAAAGCCGTGTTTACAAATGGCTGAAAAATCGATAAATGAAGAAATTCGTCGGCATCATTCTTTTTTTGAGTTCTGGACTGTTCGTTCTGGAAACTCGTGCTCAGACTGCGACGGCGATCGAACCAACCATTACTTTCAGAGGGCGAGTTTTCGATCCTGTTGATACATTCGCTACACCAGCGCCTATAGTTGTGAATCGAAGAACCGGAACCGGG